>NZ_JBHFNP010000281.1:0-151537 GCF_041929235.1 Microseira sp. BLCC-F43 | reverse complement strand
CCATCTCGTTCATTACTTACTTGAGATGTGACCGGACTCGCTTTGAGCCTTTTACGTGAGGGTAGAGGGTGTGAATGCTATAGGAGAGTCGGCTCTCCGTACTAAACGACCAGTTCAGGTGGCGCTAACCTGTCACGAATGAGGTACAGGAGGAGTGTTACTGTTACTGTTACTGTTACCGTTTACGTGCTTGCTGTGGAAACCATAGGATGTCTAAAATCCGTTAGACGGGTTTTCATGCGGTTCCCAGCCTCAACACAGACTGTCGCTACACTGGCGCGGATTGAGTGCCGCTGACAGGTTTACCAGGGTCGATAGTGGGACGGTTGCTTGCCGCTTCGCCGGTAGCCAGTCCTTCCCTTGTTGCTTCTGGACATCTATATAGGACTGATCAAATGTCACCCACCTTATCTTTCCACTTGTATACTCAGAGGGGTGAACAGCGGTCTTCCTGATGGCTCGATACCCTTTTTCGTGAGTCATCAGAAGAGTTGGAGGCTCACCAGCCAAAAACCAGTAAGGACTACTGTTGGCAGGTATGTAATCGGATGATATTTCGTTAGCGAGTGCAGCGCGAAGTTTTGCCATTTCCTGACCTGTTGGAGGTGATGACAATTCTGACCAGTAGATACATTCAAGGCTTCTTAATGACTTGCTTTGTCGCCTGATCGCCTGAAGGTAATAAGAGTCAAGATAAATGGGATGAAGCTCGTAATTAAGCCATTCAAGGGGATTAACTGCTATCACTTTGTTGATCCGCGCCCATTGATAGCAGTTGTACAAGTCTTTAAAGATGCTCAGGAACTGCTTGGCGCTCTGGCTTTTCAGCAACTCATCAACAATCATTTGTGGCTCGCTGATACTTGCTAGTAGACTTAATTTTTTCTCAATCCTCTTGCATCTTGCGTTGCTGGCTTTAGTGCCATAGTTCCACAGGTAGTAGGCAGAGTATTTTCGCCACAATTCAAGTGCTGAAAACTGATGATTTTGCCTTGTTATCTCCAGGGATGTAAAGTGAATTTAATTAATTTAATTTCCCCCCAAATTAGGGGTAAGTATTTCGTTATTCGCACCAGCGTAATGCTTGTAGATAATCTCAGGTGAATTCCCTACCCACTTAGCAACAGTTGCTGTATCAACCCCTCGCCTCAAACAGTCTGTAATGAATGTATGACGGGTGTTGTATTGACTGCGATCTGAAATCCCTAGCCCCTCTAGGACTGGCTTCCAGGCTCGGCACAGAAAGTTTCTGGCAATAATTTCTTTATCGTTGGGAGAGGTAAAAACAGGTGCGTCTGGGTTAACGTTTTCAGGCTTGATTGACTGCAACAGTCCTACCAAACAAGGGGGACAAGGGAACTTTCGGTATTTACCTGTTTTGGTGTTCTTTATGATACGTTTACTGGTGCTAACAGATTCGCAGAAAGTGATAGCTTCACAATCATTAGAAACCTGTTTCCATTTGAGTGCTATTGCTTCACCAGTCCTGCATCCAGTCCAAAATAATAACTTGACGAAAGGGGTGTAAACAGACGCATATTAGTGTTTATATAAACCGTAAATGATTGCTTCCCTGTCTACTTCACTAAACGGTTGAATGTTTTGGTAATCTGCATCTTTTACCTTGATATCGTTACTGATTCCCTCAAACGGGTTAGCATCCAGCAGCTTTGATTTTTCTGCCCACTTACCCATTGCATTTAGCTGAGTCAAAACATATTTGGCTGTTTGAACACTGTTAGTAGCTAGCAGGTAATCCCTGATTGCAATTGCATTATCAGTCACACCTTTGGGAAGCTTTTTGATGTGATTTGCTACCTGAGCGTATTTAACCCTTATGGTAGTCTCAGCTATTTGACTTTTTTTGAATTGTGTGTATCGTTCCCACAGGTCGGAGAATGATGTTTTGGCTAGGGTAAGTGGAGAAGAAATTATTGCTTTCTGCCTCTGAGGTTTATACTTCTCCAGGGTCGGGTCAAACCTGTCCCATGCCAAATCGGATTCGATTAGTGCTGCCTTGGCTTGTGCGACCTTCCTGTTGGCAGGGGTATCAGCCAGGGAGAGGGATAGGACATGACGTTTACCGGTTGCGGTAAATCGAAGCTGAAGACAACCGTTACACGACCTCAGCGTTACCCGCCCTTTCTGTCGTTTGGTGGTGATTTTAGTGTCTGTCATGGGCTAAACAAGGGATAAATTGCCCTGCTAGCCCACCAAAACCCTACCGTGCCTGGATGTTACGTCACCTTGCCAAGGTGAATGTCGCGCGTTCGAATCGCGTTGCCCGCTTTGAAATATAATAGGCAAAGGTTAAGGCTAAGCAAGCTGACTACCTAAAATAGTCATACAATTTTTTTTAGAGACAAAAGTTTCAGGGCTAAAATAATAAAAATACCATCGTTGCCCGTTGGGGCAAAAGGAAACCCACGTAGCACTAGATGGGGAAAAGGACGGCTATCGGCCTTTTTCGTTCTAGATTAATATAGAATCGGTTTAATATACGACCGCTTGTGTCATCTCCAAAATCTGAAAAAATTGATTTAAATACAGACTACCCCTGTCCCTGCGGACGGAGGGGGCGTTTAGTGCCGATAACGCTGACAGAAGCTTTTGGCTGTAATAAATGTCAGCAGATTTTTGTGGTGGAAGAGAATGGGCAAGTCATCGAGCAACTATCGACCACCTACCCGTACAAGAAAGCTTGGCTGTGGACGGGGAGTCGGTGGCAGCGCGCCCATTCGGGTTTAAAAGAGCACTATTTACCCTTGACGATTGTTATACTCTTAGTGCCGCTAGTGATATGGCTGCCGCTGGCGTGGCGCTCGGCTTCGGGGTCGGCGAATATCGTCCCCTGGGTATTGCTGGCGCTGATCTTAGCAGTATTGCCAGCGCTGATTCTCTGGCTAGCTTATAGGCGTTAGGGTTATGACGGGTGATTCATCGCGTGCTGCACCGGATCTGATCGCGATAGTTCGTCGCGTCTATCAAGCTGCTTTGGAATTGGGAACAACCAGAGGCGCGGATCGCTCCCGTGCGGTGCGATCGCTGGCGCTGGCGCTGAAGCATTCGGCAGATAATATTTTGGAAGCGAACACCCTCGACTTGGAAGCAAGTCGGGAAATGGCAGTACCGGAGTTAATTTTAGACTGGCTGAAGTTGACGCCGGAACGCCTCCAGACGACGATTCAAATGCTGGAGAGGTTATCCGAGTTATCCGATCCGATCCGGAAGGTGATGAATGCGTCGTATCAGCTGGAACACTCGCAAACTTATTGTCAGCTGATGCCATTGGGAACGATCGCGTTAATCTACGAAGCGTTTCCGGAGTTAGGAGCGATCGCGGCGGGGTTATGCATCAAAACCGGGAATAGTTTAATTCTGCGAGGTGGTAGCGAGGCGAGCCATTCTAACGCGGCGATCGCCGAAGCGTTAAAATTAGCCTTGGATGATTGCGGGATGCCCCCAGGATGTCTGGAGTTGCTACCCGCTGAGCAAGGATCTTCCCTACAAGATTTAGTCACCCAAGATCGTTATGTGAATCTGGTGATTCCCTACGGTCGTCCTAGTTTAGTACAGCAAGTCGTGCGCTGTGCAACGACGCCGGTTTTAAGATCGGCAATGGGTAACTGTTACCTATATTGGTCGCCTTCCGGCAGTTTGGAACTCGCTCGCTGGATGATTTTAGACTCGCATCAAAGCGAACCCGATCCGGTGAATGCGATTGAAAAGGTTTTGATCCATAGCAACCAAAAACCCTCGTCGTTAGCGATGCTTTGGAATAATTTAAAGGAAAAAGGCTTTAAAATTCGAGGGGATGCCGAACTGGTGGCTGAGTTCCCGGAATTAACCCTAGTAGATGATAAGGAATGGAGCGAACCTTATTTAACCAAGACGGTGGCGTTTAAGCGAGTCGAGAGTTTGGATGCAGCGATCGCCTGGATTAATCGATACAGCAGCGGTCATGCCGACTGCATTGTCACCGAATCTTACCAAGAAAATCGCCAATTTGCTCTAGGGGTCAATAGCGCTTCGACTTATATTAATGCCAGTCCGCGTTTTTCCCGCAATCCGTCGCGAGGCGACGCCGTTTTTTTAGGCATGTCGAATCAAAAAGGACAGCGGCGCGGGTTTATTAGCTTAGACGCTTTAACCACGCTCAAGCATATCGTGCAGGGAAATGGAAGATTTTAGGTAATGGCTAATGGCTAATGGCTAATGGCTAATCGGGCAATTAAGAGGAAAGACTGAAATCTTCTACCTCTCCCTCTACCAATTAGCAATTAGCCATTAGCAATTAGCCATTACCTATTTTTCCACCAATTTGACTTTTGTTGCCAAACCGAGTGCTTGTAGCAATTGAATCGTCATCCAAGTGATGTCAATTTCCCACCATTGCATCCCGTGACGGGCAGAATATTGGAAGGTGTGGTGATTGTTGTGCCAACCTTCACCATAGGATACTAACGCCACCCACCAGCAATTTGTAGAGCGATCGCCAGATTCGTAAGTACGATAGCCAAACTTATGAGTAGCGCTATTAACGAACCAAGTGCAGTGAAATGTTACCACGAGGCGAACAAAAATGCCCCAAACTACGAAAGACCAACCGCCTAATAAGTAAAGCACAAGTCCAAAGGCGACCTGAATCGGGATAAAGTATTTCTGCAAGAACTGGTAAACTGGGTCATCGGCGATATCTTTGGTGTAGCGGGAAAGATCTAAATCTGCTGGATCGACATAGAACATCCAAACGATATGACTCCACCAAAAACCTTGATTAGAATCGTGCGGATCTAGAGTTTGATCGGAATATTGGTGATGTATGCGGTGCGATCCCACCCAGTTAATTATCCCACCTTCGCAAGAAAGCGTACCGCAGAAGACTAAAAAATACTCTAACCACTTCGGTACTTGAAAGCTGCGGTGGGTAACCAAACGATGCCATCCTAAAGTAATTCCCAATCCACCTGTTACCCAGTGGAAAAAGACAGCGAGGGCGACTGCTGCCCAGCTAAAATTACTCGGTAACAAAGCAAACATAGCACCGATGTGGACGGCTGCTATAAACAAAAGAACACCCCATTTGAAGCGATGGGGCAAACTTTCTAGCGGTTTTTCTTCAGTTGTGGTAGCAACAGTCATGCAATAACCTTAAAATGTTTTTTCCAGTCCCCGCTGCGCGAATTGAAAATCCGCGTACTTTTACTGTCAATGAGGAATTAATGAATAGCTCTCAACAGGTGCAAGCCGCAGAACAGGCACTATCCCCAATTTTTGCCAAAATAGACGCGCAGGTCAAGCAAAATCTCAAACGAGTTTTACAAGCGTTTCGCCGCCATCGGGTGGGGGCGCATCACTTCGCGGGTGTCAGCGGATACGGACACGATGACATGGGACGCGAGGTGCTGGATAAAGTCTTTGCCGATGTGATGGGGGCGGAGGCGGCGGCGGTACGGGTACAATTTGTTTCAGGGACTCATGCGATCGCTTGTGCATTATACGGCGTCCTCCGTCCTGGTGACGAAATGCTATCGGTTGTGGGTTCTCCTTACGATACGTTAGAAGAAGTGATAGGCTTGCGCGGGCAAGGACAAGGTTCTTTAAGCGATTTTGGCATCAAATACCGGGAATTGCCTCTAACTGGGGAAGGAATCGTCGATTGGAATGCTCTTTCTCAAGCGGTAAAAGAGAACACTCGTCTAGTTTTAATTCAGCGTTCTTGCGGTTATTCTTGGCGTCCGAGTTTATCGATTGCGGAAATCGAGAAGATAGTTTATTTGGTCAAACAACAAAATCCCCATACTGTTTGTTTTGTCGATAACTGTTACGGCGAATTCATCGAAACCCAAGAACCCACCCACGTTGGTGCGGATTTAATGGCAGGTTCGTTGATTAAAAATCCCGGCGGGACAATTGTCACAGCAGGTGGCTACGTTGCGGGTAAAGCAGATTTAGTCGAAGCGGCTGCTTGTCGCCTGACTGCACCGGGAATTGGTAGTGCTGGCGGGGCGACATTTGACCAAAATCGATTGCTATTTCAAGGGTTATTCTTAGCACCGCAAATGGTGGGGGAAGCGATGAAAGGCAATCATTTAACTGCCTATGTTTTCGATAAATTGGGATACCCAGTCAATCCATTGCCTTTAGCACCAAGGCGGGATGTAATTCAAGCGATTAAGTTGGGTTCTGCGGCAAAACTTATTGCTTTTTGTAAGACTATTCAACAGCATTCGCCGATTGATTCTTATGTCGAACCGATTCCTTGCGAAATGCCGGGTTATGAAAGTCAGGTGGTGATGGCGGGGGGTACTTTTATTGAAGGGAGTACGTTAGAATTTTCCGCCGATGGGCCATTGCGGGAACCATATATTGCATTTTGTCAAGGGGGGACGCATTGGTCCCATGTGGCGATCGCATTAGAAGCTGCGATTGAAGCGATTGGACCTGCATAGATTTTACAGAAAGAAACGCCAAGATCCCCCAGGCTTTAGCCTGGGGCTACACAAACAAACCCTGGCGTAGCGGGCTGAAATCTTTGTAGGCTGCTCTGGCAGCCAAAGTTTGTATAGCGATACCCTTTAGGGTATCGGCTTTTTGACCTTCGTGCCGCGTGCCGTGGGCATAGATATTGTTAAAGAAACCCGGTTTCTCAATCAGCTGAGAGAGTTATCAAAGGAGAGTCGATATTTATCTGCCAATTTTCATCAACAAATTGCAGATTTTCATTAGAAGTTATGGTCAGTTTGCCAATATTTTGTGTCGCATTAGCGTTAGACAAATTTTCAGAAGCTATTCTGTCAGCTTGGAGAACAAATTTAATTTGAATCCAACGTTTTCTGCCTGTAACACCAATCCCACTGCTGACTAACTCGGCAGACAGAGAACGGGGTAAGGTAATCTCTTGATAAAATTCATCTTGTTCATCCCAGTAACCGCAGACTTTATAATCGCATAATTCCAGATGTTCTGTTACAAGAGAGTTGGCATCTATATTTTCTAATACTTCAGTTAAATCTTGCCAAACTGGGTGATTTTTTAACTCAATTATCGTCATAATTCGTTGACTAATGGCATAATTTTCAGCCATAAAGGTTAGCCATCTCTAAAGATCGATCAATTGCGGTAAGCATGGGGTCTGGAGATAAAGCTTCTACATCCATAAGTTATTTTACTTTCTCAAAAATTAAAACTTATTCTTCTTTTTGATCCGTTAGCTTATCGTAAAAATAAGGATCGGAAAACCTTTTTTGAAATGCTATTTTTAATAATCCATTATTATAAAATTTAAACCTCCAATACTGAGACATTCTGTTATCAATCATCTCAAATAAAGGCGCAGGAGTTTGTATTGGATAATAGGTAGAGTTATCGTCGCAAATATAATACCAAACCGTTCCCTGCCATTGTTTGAGAGCATAAACAGTATATTCTTTGCCAACTGTTAGCGTCAACTCGGTTTCTTTTTTATAACCTCGTGCCGGAGCGATGTAACTTGAGGGAAGAGATTCACCAGTATTAGCAATACAACGAATTCTCATAATTGAGTTACCTCATTGGTTTTTAGGTGCTGTTTTAGGGTACTGTCGTTTGAATTTAAATTCAACATCTTGGAGCGTTGTAATATTGCGGAATCAATGCACTTGTACCGATGCTCCATCAATGACAAAGGCTTGGTCACTTGTCATTTTATACCAATCTTCAGGATTTCCCCCCTAGTTTGCTACCAATATAGGAGCATCTCCGAGTGGATCGTCTATTCCACCCTGAATTGTTCTACCATTGCCAGCTTTAGCGTCTTGCAAGAGGAGTTGCTCTTTTAAGTTTCTGGGAGTCTCATCGGGAATTGCACCTATAGTCACGATGGGTTAATGATAAGGGTTTGGCGATCGCCCATCTCAAAAAATATAGCGATGGTAAGAAAAAGGAAACGTCAACGGCAACTAGAGAATAAGTTGCCGTTTCAGAGACTAGGGAAATTTACCCCAAAATCAACACCTAACACCGCTTCAATCTTCCGCAGTGTTTCTTCTGGGACACTTTCATTCTTCTCTTGCTCGATTCTGTACCAGTTAGCTGTAGACATGCCAACTAAGCCGCAAATTTGGGTGAGCGATCGCTTGTCTGCTTCTCTAGCTTCCTTAATCTTGTTCCCCAGTCCAGGGACTTCCACTGCTTGAACTCTTTCTACTTTCATAATTTTTTGAGTGCATCATAGTTTGGGTATAATATAGCATACAATAGTTGACAAGTGCAAAGCATTCAGTAGATAATCAGTCATAAGAGAGGGGCGATCGCTCCCGCCAAGAAGTGAATCGCCCACTCTCACCCCCATTCTTAAAGGGCTTACCAATTATGACTCAAAAACTCGAAGATAGTTGCACTTCCCATAACGGTAAAATCGAAATCAAGCTAGATTGTCCGTTGACTCAGCCTTGGTTCTTTATCGGAGCGAGGGTGCATGACTAAATAATTAAATCGCCGGACAAACTTTGACAATAGACCATTTCATCTATGTTAAAATTTGGGCATGTATAGGTCAAGTTAGCAAGAGCGAGATGCGATTGGGTTTCAAAACCAAACTGAAAGTAACTGTTGTTCAATCACAATTGTTGGCTCAACATGCTGGTTACAGCCGTTGGGTTTATAACTGGGCAATTGCGACAATTGAAGATTTTTATCAGTCTGGTGTGAAACTAAGCTGCAATGATGCTCGTAAGTTTTATACAAACCACGTTAAGCCAGAATATGCTTGGATGAATCAAATGTCATCTAGGGTTTACGTGTATGCGTTTGATCAGCTAAAAGCAGCATACAAACGTTTTTTTTGATGGGATTGCAGCCCTACCTACTTTCAAAAAGAAAGGTAAGTCAAAAGACTCTTTTACGGTTGATTGGAACGGTAGAGTCAAGCATATTGAAGGCAAAAGTATAAAATTACCAGCACCAATCGGGACTATTTATACTTGGGAAAAATTGCCCTGTGTTGAGAGCAAAAAAGTGACAATCTCCCAGGCGGCAGATGGCTGGTACGTATCTTTTAACTATGAGGTTCCTGACATTTCACCAAGAGAAATAAGTAATAAGAATGATATAGTTGGTGTCGATTTAGGCATCAACAGTTTAGCTTGTGCTGTGACTGCAAACACAGTTGAGACATTCCAAAACCCGAAAAAGTATCGAAAATATCAAAAGCAGTTAGCGAGGTTACAACGACAACTACAAAGAAAAACCTTTGGTAGTAAAAGACAGATTAAGGCTAAAAACAGATTAGCTAGATATCACAAGTATATTGCAGATACTCGGCGCAACACCACTAACTATTTGACTACTTCCCTATGCAAGAACCACGCCGTGGTAGTCATTGAAAATCTTAATCCTAGTGGCATGTTACAAAACCATAAATTGGCTAGTGCCGTGGCAGATTGTGGATTTGGCGAAATTGAACGACAGTTCAAATATAAAGCCCAAAAATTTGCTAGCAGGTTAATACAAGTCGATCGATTTTATCCCTCGTCTCAATTATGTCCTGTCTGTCAGGCTAGGCATAAAATGCCATTGCATGTTCGCACTTATACATGCTCTTGTGGTTATTCTAGAGATAGGGACGAGAATGCTGGGTTTAACTTGTGCTTATATGGTTGGAAGACAATATTCCCTGATGGAATAACCGGAGAGTTACCCGGTTGCGATCGTGGAGGGTTAAAGCTGCCGACAGCACCCGTTGAAACGATAAAAGAGTAAAAGGAAAACCTGGGTTTGTCCAGGTTTGTCCAATGAAATTATAACTGCAAGCGACTTCCGACACCAACTCGTTGCAAGGTCAAATCGTTGGGGTCAAACTCGCGGAACAGGGATGGTCTTACCTGATCCGCTGTCAGTGTTTAGAATGCTGGTGCGCTGAGGAAAATCTCATCCCGGTTGTTGAAGGACAGGGAGGGATCAAATATAAAGACCGATGGTTTATTACGGCTCAATCCTGGGGCGATGCGTTCGTCTACAAGATTTATGACCCCCAAACCGAACTGGAATCTACGGGATTGAGCCTTCATGCTAGTTATGGGGATGCGATCGCTGCGGCGAGGAAGTTCTTAGAGCGAGAGTTTCCCTTTGTTGCTGCATAGCTAGTCTGGAAATAAATTTCAGGCTGAAAGCTAAAATCCCTTAAAATTCAGAGCTTGAACCAGTTTGATCGCCCGCCCGGAAATCAATTTCTGGGTGGGCTAATACCATAGTGGCGATCGCTCAATTATCTGAGATAATTATCAAAGGAGAGTCGATATTTATCTGCCAATTTTCATCAACAAATTGCAGATTTTCATTATAAGTTATGGTCAATTTGCCAAGATTTTGCGTCCCATTACCATTCGACAAATCTTCAGAAGCCATACTGTCAGCTTTGAGAACAAATTTAAGTTGAATCCAACGTTTTCTACCTGTAAGACCAATGGAACTGCTGACTAACTCGGCAGACAGAGAACGGGGTAAGGTAATCTCTTCATAAAATTCATCTTGTTCATCCCAGTAACCGCAGACTTTATAATCGCATAATTCCAGATGTTCTGTCACAAGAGAATTAGCATCTAGATTTGCTAATACTTCAGTTAAATCTTGCCAAACTGGGTGATTTTTTAATTCAAGTCTGGTCATAAATCGTTGAAAATTAATGTTATGTTACAAAACCGGGGAAGTGTAAGATTCCATCTATGATTTTTCCGTGGAAGCGGCGCCTCCTTTTCCTAGCACTTTTGATTTTAGCTCGTAGCCGTCTACTTCAGAAGGAACAAGACCAATGCTACCGCGAGGGGGAACAGTTCCTTTTTCCATCGCTTTTAAATGTTTGTTATTTTGGTCATCTTTGATTCCGAGTTGTATTTGAGTTTGACCAAAAGATACTAGCAGCCCATTAGTTGTTTGATATATGGTATCAGGCTGAATATCTGCCCAGCTATTGGGTAGAGGTTCCATTTACTTCGTTGGCGATCTGAAGATGGGAAGGTAATTCTATTGTAGTGGCGATCGCCATCAATTTTAGGTCAGTATTGGACTGGCGATCGCTCTGGTAAAATGTGCGCGATCGCGGACATTTTTAGCGAGCGCTTAGATTTTACAGAATACCGGTTTCCTAAGAAAAACCTGGATTCTGATCAAAGCTTGCACCAGTCTCATAGCCCGCCCGGAAATCAATTTCAAAGGCTTTTAGCAAAAGTCCATTAAAATAAACTGAAATCCTTGTGTAAAAATGTCTATTCTTCTTTATAGGACTTTAGCTATCAGCCAGGTAATTTATTCCCTGGCTGGCTAATGCCACAGGTGCAAGTTCTCAATTTCAACCGACTAAAACCATTGTTTTATAAAGTTTTCAGTCCTGTTCAGAGGACTTTCGCTATTAGCCAGCGATTTGAATCGCTGGCGGATGAGAAAACTGATGCAATATCTAAGGCGATCGCACTAGATGGGTAAACCTAAAAACTTGGCGATTAGCGGCAATAATTTAGTACAAGCTTCTGCTAAAGTAGCGACACTGGGCAAACTTGCCACTGTCCCTTTCAAAATCTTCATCGCCGTTTTTGCAGATTTTTGCGTTGACGCTTATTGAGGATTTTTACCTGCCTCTGCTAACGCTTTTACTTGCTCTAATGCTTCAGCTTTATCCTCATCAGATAAGTTGGTTTCCGCTTCAATTGCTGCTTGCAACTCTGTTAACAATTCCTTGATTCCAGGTTGGTCAGGTTCGGGAGATTCGGGTAACTGATTGATGGTATTAGTAACAGTGCCACTAATATCCATCTCACCTAAATTAAATGCTTGTCCGCTAGCATTAAAATCTCTGCCCACGCTGCCAATTTCAATTTTACGGCTTTGGTCAGTACTTTCATTCATAGATTTACTCTCCGATGATGCGATAGCTTCATTATTAACATTAATCGGTCTGCTAGCCAGCCAACCAATAATTTCTTTCAGATCTACACTTTTCTCGCGATAAATTTCAATTTCCTTATCTTTGGCTTGCAATTGAGCTTTATATCTTTTTTCTACCGCTTCCAGCGCCAGTTGATAGTTTTGCGTAAATTCACTATGAATCTTTTCCTTATTAGTATCGGGAGGAACGCTGACTCTGACAACAACCACCCCATCGCCTTTGTTTTCAATACTCTGGATAGCAAGTTCAGTGCCTTCATTTTCCACTTGCACTTTTTTGAAGGCGGCGACAAAGGCTTTCCAGTCAATTCCTTTATCAAAAATTAGGTCAACCGTATTTAAAACCTCTTCAAACAGCTTGGTAAATTCTCCGGGTTTAAATTCGCCACTGCTGGGACGGCGTTCGCGGTCATCGGTTCCTGGTTTGGGGTGTTCTAGGAGATAAACAAATCTACAATCAACGTTATCTAATTTGGTGCTATTTTCAATATTCCATGCTTCTACACGAGCGCCTGTCATGCGAGCGTTGGTAAAGTCAGTGCTAATTGCTTGAGTTAGAGTCAGATTTGCCCAGTCTAAATTGGCTCCTTGAAAAGTTGCTTCAGTGATATCGGCTTCTTTGAGATTGGCATTTGTGAGGTCTGCTCCTTTTAGGTTAGCGCCTCTGAGATTTGCGCGAGTGTATGATTTATCTCTGCCATTGCCGCTGATGAGTAAATTGAAAACAGCTTGGTTCGCTAATATCGAATTGCCAACTCTGGCAAGGATAAGTTTTTGTGCCTCATAAAAGCGAGTGCGAGTCAGATTTGCCTTTCTAAAATCTGTGTTTCTTAGTATTGCTTGATTGAAATCGGCATCGGTTAAATCAGCACCGCGAAAATTTGTGCCGCCTGTAGCAGCGAAGGCAACGGCAATTTTGCGAACAAAGGCGTATTTCTCATCTCCAGCTAAGGCACGCCAAGCTATGTAAATACCCAAAACCACCACTGCCGCTGCCACTGGTGTTGCCACTGCCGCTGCCGCTGCCACTACCCCTACCGCTGTCAGTGTAGCTACCGCTATTACTGCTACTACCACTGTCACTGTCACTGCCGCTGTCGCTGCCACTGCTCTTGTCACTGCCGCTGCTGTTGCCACTATCACCGCCACTGCCACTGCCGCTGCCACTATCGCTGCCACTACCACTGGCATTGTCATTGCGATTGTCGCTGTCGTTGACGCTGGCACTATCGTTGCCAATGCTATTCCCACTACCGCTGACCCTGGCACTGTGACAGCCCCTAACACTACCACTGCCGCCAGACCTTTGCGAATAGTGACAATAAAGACAGCTGCAAGCACTATTAATATGACCAAACCAGGAATAATCGTGAATTCTTTCATCACGATAGGAGTGAAGAAAAGTGCTACCAAAAAACCAGCCAAGACTGAAAGTAATCCCGATATTGCCGATAAAAGTAATGAGAAGATTACCAGAAAAATTGCCCAGCGGCGTTGCAGTCCCGCTTTGGCATGGCTCAAGTTTGCAGCTTTTAAGATGGCATTGGTAAAATTTGCACTTCGGATATCTGCGTGGGAGAAATTCGCACCTGTGAGGTTTTGACCTTTGAAGTTACGTCCTCGGAGATTTTGACGGGAGAAGTCTTGGGGCATCGCTGATGGCGGAAGACTCGATTGCATATTTATACAGGCAGACTCAGCGATAATCCGGAATGTTGCAGTGCGCTTGCTGTGGAGTATGCAGCAGGACTTACGCTTGGGCGACCTAGAAACCGGGTTTCTTTGCTTAAGTTCTGTGCAGGTTGGATGCGATCGCCTAAATACAACTACTAGCTAAAACTAGCTTGATATTCACTATGAGAAAAAGTAAGCGATATGCCTCCCAACGCTAGCGCGATCGCACATTCATCGTTCACCCTCCAATGATATTCAGCCTGAAATCTGACGGAGATCGACTGTGGTAATTTCAGTGAATCGTTTGAAACATACCTGTTGATCTTCCCGTTCTCGGTAGATGCTTTCGCGGCTGATTGCTTCATCCGATAATGGCGGCGCTTTTGCAAGAGTTGGACTTCTGCCCAATTGATAGAGGAGCGCTTTCCATTCTGGTTCTGCTTGAGTTGCCAAATGGCTTTCAATTAAGGATTCTAGATAACTCTCGACAGAGACTTTCTGCATTCTGGCTTGGGCAATCAGACGGGCTTCGATTTCTGGTTTGAGGTCAAGTTTAATGCTCATGGCTATCACATTTTGGCTCTTGATTAGTCCTGTGTAGATTGTATGCGATCGCCTAAATACAAGTACTAGCTAAAACTAGCTTGATATTCAGTATGAAACAAAGTAAGCGATATGCCGACCGCACGCTGCGCGTGAAGCGAAGCTATCGCGCCAGCGAATCTCACAAAAATCCGCTGAAGATATCCCAACAAATCTACCGCCGACACCCTCAAGGGTGCGGCTACACAAACTCAGCCCGCCTGCGCGGGCTAAAACTTTTACAGCCTGCCTACGCAGGCTTTGTCTGTCTAGCGACACGCTTTAGCCGACACCCTCAAGGGTGCGGCTAAACAAACTCAGCCCGCCTGCGCGGGCTAAAACTTTTAAAGCCTGGGAAAAGCCTGCGAAGGCAGGCTTTGTTTGTGTAGCGACACGCTTGGTGGGTGTCAGCTACTGGCAGATTCCCACCTCAAGAGAGTCGCGTGCAACGCAATATTATGATTAAAATCGGTGTTTCACACTCACCTGAAAACAGATCCTAGCAATGAGCGAAGTCGCAATTGAAGAAAACCTAAAACAATTTCTGCTAGTGCTGGCAGTTTCCCTAAGTGTAGCCACGCTGCCACAAGTTTTTAGTTGGTTTCGCCGCATTCCCTATACGTTATTACTGGTAATTGTGGGATTGGGACTAGCGTTAGTTGATGTGCGCTTGGTGAATCTCTCACCTGGATTAATTTTATTCATTTTTTTACCGCCGCTGTTGTTTGAATCGGCTTGGAATTTAAAATGGTCGGATGTCAAGCAGGATTTAGTGCCGATTTGCCTTTATGCGGTAATTGGAGTTGTAATTTCAATTGCCGGAGTTGCTTTTGGTTTAAATCAACTGGCTGGTATTTCCCTGACTACTGCTTTGCTGATTGGGGCTAGCCTTTCTGCGACTGACCCGGTTTCGGTGACGGCACTGTTTCGAGAGTTGGGAGTTGGAAAGCGTCTCTTAACCTTAATGGAAGGCGAAAGCCTTTTTAATGATGGGATGGCAGTGGTTGCCTTTAATTTTTTGTTGGCGTTTTCTTTGAAAACAACCGCTCTGAATTGGCAACCGATTCTGGTGGAACTTTTTACTGTTGTGGGGATTGGGATTGGCGTCGGGAGTTTGATTGGTTTTGGGATTTCTTATTTAACCCAACGCTTTGATTTACCTTTAGTAGAACAGTCTTTTACTTTAGTTTCTGCCTATGGGACTTATTTAATTACCGAAAATTTGGGCGGTTCGGGGGTAATTGGCGTTGTGACGACGGGGATGATTTTGGGTAATTTTGGTTCGCGGATTGGGATGAATCCCCGCACTCGAATTATTGTCACCGAGTTTTGGGAATTTATTGCTTTTTTCGTGAATTCGATTGTGTTTTTATTGATTGGGGATCAGATGCACTATCTGGTTTTAGGGGAAAACTTGCCTGCGATCGCTCTCACCGTAGCCGGGATGATTGTAACCCGCGCGATCGCTATTTACCTACTCAGCAGTTTGAGCAATTCCCTAGTCGCTTCGTCCATTCCTCTCCCCGAACAAACCGTGCTTTGGTGGGGGGGATTGCGCGGATCGGTGGCGATCGCTCTAGCATTAAGCGTACCCGCCATTCTACCTGAGCGGGAAAAAATCGTTGCTACTGTATTTGGGGCAGTATTGTTTACCCTGCTAGTGCAAGGATTCACGATCGAACCTTTGTTAAAAAAGCTACAACTATTGGGCGACCAACCATTGCGCCAGCAATATTTAGAAATAACTGCTCGTCAGGCTGCCTTAAATCGGGTGCTGCAATACCTATCTCAAAGAGAAAAGCCGCTTGGAATCGAGCCAGAGTTTTATAACTATCAGGAATCGCTAATAAAAGGAGAACTGGCACGCCTAGAAGCAGAAATTAAACAGTTAGTCCATGAATACCCGAATTTGCGAAATTTTACCGCTGAGCAATTAAAAGGGGAATTGCTAGCAATTGAAGCCGATACTTATGCTGAGTTTCTTCGTACTGGTCGGTTAAATAAAGAACTTGCTCCTTTTTTATCAGAGGATTTGGCAGAGAGCGAGAAATCGAGTTGAAAAATCAGGATTTATAAGATGTCCGTTCAATTGCCGATAATTAAAAAAATTTCACCGCGTCGTTGCGTAGGGACACGGCATCATAGATATCTCCGACACAGATAACGTTAATAATGCCGTGTCCCGGCTGATGATTATGGGTAATCTTAAGGACATGATATTACGCAAGACGATCCGAGAAACCGGGTTTTTTCGCCGGTTTCTAGTTCTAGAGCCACTTTTCTAGAAACCCGGTTTCTTTGGCTAAGTGCTGAAAATACTCCCTTAGTTAGGAGACTTCGCCACAAAAATCCGCGACTCTTACAGCTGATTGCACTCTTTATAAGGTACAGCCTTAAGGCTTTGTTTGTGTAGCGGCAGCATTAATGCTGCCCGCACACCGCAGCGGTGTACCTCATGGGGCTGAAATCTGCTGTAGCGGCTGGAGGATGATATGCGTCAGCTAATTATCGAAGTGCCAAGGGGTTGCGGACAAAGGGTTCTCGACATCGCGAAGTCTCACAATGCGGCTAACGTGGCACAATTTGAGGCAAAAAGTAGTGATGAACTAATCGACTTAACTATCGTCCACGTTTCTAACCGACAGGTCGAGAAGCTGTTGGCAGATTTGCAAGACTTGCCAGAATTACACATCACCTTGCTTCCTACAGGCGTAATCGCATTAAAACCCCCCGCAAACGAAGCACCGCAGCAAGTCACGAATGTTGAAGAACGCAGTCCGATTGAGATTTTTCTGTCTGGGTTGCAAAGTGTTGGTTCTTGGCGCGGGTTTTTGGGGTATGCAGCCGTAGCCGGTTTTGTGGTCTGGATTGGGTTGTATACAAATACAAGCTACCTGCTGGTAGCGGCGATGCTGATTGCGCCTTTTGCAGGCCCAGCGATGAATACAGCCATAGCGACTGCACGAGGCGATCGCATTCTCTTGGGGCGCAGTCTTCTACGTTATTTTGCGGCACTTGCTGTCACAATTACTACTGCATGCTTACTTAGCCTGATACTGCGGCAAGAAATCCCTACCAGCTTGATGCTCGATAGCAGCAAGGTTTCAGCGGTAGCGGTGCTGATACCGTTAACTGCTGGGGCTGCTGGGGCGCTGAATTTGGTACAGTCAGAGCGCAGTAGTCTGGTATCCGGGGCAGCTGCTGGGATGTTAGTTGCGGCTTCTTTGGCTCCTCCGGCGGGAATTGTGGGCATGGGGACTGCGCTTGGCAGGTGGGATTTGGCGATCGATGCGCTGTTTTTGCTGTTGCTGCAATTAGGCGGTATAAATTTATCGGCTGCTTTATTATTCCGAATTTATGGATTATCCACTCAAGGAACTCGCTATCAACGCGGTCAAAAATGGGTGACCCGTTCTGCGCTTGCGATTACGGTAGTAGCGCTAATCGGTCTTTTAACCTGGCAGTTTTCTAATTCTCCTAATCTAGAACGTTCTAGCCGCGCCCAACAAGCTAATGCAGAAGTTCAAAAGGCGGTCGAGCAAGTTGGTTTAGCACAATTAGTTGAGTCGAACGTGCGCTTTACCCGACCTAATATTCCAGGACAAAATACGCTACTTAGCGTCGTTTATGTGCAGCGTAAACCGGGAGTTAAGCAATCGGATGAAGAGATTAGTAACCGCATTAAGAGTGCAGTTCAAAAGCGCTTAAAAGAGCAAGGGTTTAATGTGACGCCGTTGATTGATGTAACTGTGTTGGATCCTGGTAGATGAGATTTGCGATCGCGTAAAATATGACCAACCGAAACCTTGCCGAAAAACAAGCCCTAGAACAAGAGCGCAACGAGATTTTACAACAGCTAGAAGATTGGCTGGAAACTCCGATGCTGGTGCTGGCATTTGTGTGGCTAGCCCTATTTATTATTGAATTAATTTGGGGATTAAACCCCCTACTAGAAGTCGTTAGCACTACGATTTGGATTATCTTTATTGCAGATTTTCTAGTTAAACTCGCCTTGGCTCCCCGCAAAATTTCCTATATCAAAAGCCATTGGATAACGGCTTTTTCTCTGCTATTGCCTGCTTTACGTACTTTTCGGATTGTACGAGTTTTGCGAGCATTCAAAACAGCAAGGGCTGTGCGGAGTTTGCAACTGTTGCGAGTCATGACTGGCACCAATCGAGGAATGCGGGCATTAGCTGCGAGTGTAACCCGTCGCGGATTTGGTTATGTCGTAGCACTAACGATAATTATTACCTTGGTAGGTGCAGCGGGAATGTATGCATTTGAAAAAGATGTCGCCGCTGGTTCCTCCGGGTTAAATAATTACGGCACTGCCTTGTGGTGGACGGCAATGCTGATGATGACAATGGGTTCGGAATATTGGCCCAAAACGCCAGAAGGTCGCATACTTTGCCTTGTTTTGGCACTCTATGCTTTTGCGGTTTTTGGTTATGTTACTGCTACTATTGCCACGTTTTTTATCGGTCGCGATGCGGAGGATGACGAAGCAGAATTGGCAGGAGCAAAATCAATTACAGCACTTCAATCGGAAATTGCTGCGTTGCGGGCTGAGATTCAGCAATTGTTGAACCAGAATTCACAGTCTTAATTCAGCGGTGAAGGTGCCGTACACCGATCGGGAAGCACCCTACATGCTACTTTATAAAGTTGGCGATCGCATAACATATGAGAAAACCAAACAGCGATCGTGTTATAGTTTCTCTACCTTTGTAGACATTTTTCGCTCAGGATGAGGAATTGAGTTATGAATAAGCTAAGAGCTTACACTCTCACAGTGTTACTGGCAACTTTAACATTTCCCCAACAAAGTCGTGCTGCTACCCTAGCTCCACCACCCATACAAACACAGGTTCAGGAGGTAGCGAGGTGGTTTACTGGATTCTTCAATAATGCCGAACAGGTGGAAAGCAACCCTGCTGTGCCATTTATTAGTATGACAAATTGTAATGTGCAACTGGCTGGTGAAACACCAGCTACTGGAGTTGAAAACATTTATTTGGAACAGCAAAGTACTGCTTTTGATCGCCTGCGCTTCTATTCTTTTAGTCCAAATAATTCCACAGTCGAGCTAAGCATTCGTAGTTTCGTCAACAGCAATATTTTACGCGGACTGTGCAATCTTCCACAGCCGCAGCGGGTGATTAACATTAACAACATAGCTACAATTAGCTGTGACATTCAATTAATGTGGGAACCGCTTCGCTACGTAGGAAGTAACGCTCCCAATGGCTGTCCTACTTTTGCTGGTGGTAAGGTAGTTTCTAACGTCAGCATTTTGGAAAACAGCGTTTCCTCATTAGATACTATCTTCAATGCCAGAGGCGATATAGTTGTCAGCACTCCCATCGAATTTCGTCGAATTAGTTCTATCCCCGAACCATCCTCTACTTTAGGATTTCTCGCTCTGGGTATAGGTCTGGCTGGTGTATCATTCTCCAGAAAACTGCAACAGAAATCTACAGCTAAGGAGAAAGTTTTAGGACTTTAGCACAAGTCACGAGTTGCGGCGGTAACTATCCCCCTGGTTCTCGCTTCGGTGAAGATCGCCAAGAACCCTATCTGCGAACAATTTTTTGGTCATTTGGAATTACGGATGTACAGTTTGTCAATGGGAGCAATCTGGTTTTAGGAGACCGAGAGCGCTCTATTTCAACTGCTCAAGCTAATCTTCAAACTCTCGCCACTCAATGGTAGATTGAGTTGATTTGAACGTGCTTTTGAACAAATCTGAGCTTCAGCAATTGTTGAATCAGCGGTGACGGTGCGTTACACTGCGTTAACGCACCCTACTAGCTGTGCCAAATCTCTATGGTGTTTCCCAAGTCCGAGCAAACCCCAGCGATTTTGAGACGTGAGTGGGATGGTTTGACAGTCGAGTATGGTCGGCTTGATGCCGTGGGGGAATTTGATTTTGCCATGCCTAAGCAGATTTTAAGTGTTGCCTTTGCACCCCACGAGCAAGTTACCTGGTCGCTGGATGGTGGTCAGCGCCAAAGTACGAGCTTACCGGCTGGCAGTGTATTTGTATATGGGCAACGAGAGTTTGTTTGGCATCGTCGAGTAAAACCGAGCGAGTATATAAATTTGACACTCGATCCCGCTTTGTTGCAGACTATCGCCACAGAGAACGGGTTATCCTCAACGACCCAAATCGAGCATCGAGTCATCTTTCAAGATCCAACGATTCTGCATGTGGCGCAATTGTTGAAAGCCGAGGTTCTCAATGGAGGGCTGGCTGGTAATCTATATGTGGAATCGTTGCGGAATTTATTAGCGGTTCATTTACTCAGAAACCATACCAAAGTCTTAGTGAAGCCAACAGTTGAAGCGGGTCATCTGGATGGTTTGAAACTCAAACAATTGAAGGATTATATAGAAGAAAATTTGGCAGAAGAGTTATCAATCGGCACCCTAGCCGCCCAAATTCCCATGAGTCAGTTTCACTTCGCTCGCGCCTTCAAAGCTGCAACTGGAGAATCACCCCATCGTTACATCATGCAGCGCCGAATCGAACGGGCAAAGATATTGCTTTCGGTAGCGCGACTGACGGTAGCAGAAGTCGCCTATCAGGTTGGTTTTTCCAATCAAAGCCATTTTACCGCCCAGTTTCGTAAAGCAATTGGGATGACTCCAAAACAGTTCCGAGAGTGTGCATAATTAGCAGTGGTTGAGGTGCCGTACTCTGCTGGCTAACGCACCCTAGCGTAAGTAACCCGGATTTAGTATTACTGGCGATCGAGATTGCCTAATATATTGCGGATTGCTATACTGTAAAGCCATTAGTAAAATTGATAACTGGTAACTGTTGTTGAAGGTAAAAAAAACACATGAAATTTTCTTTTGGAATTGAGCATGAAGTTGCTTTCCTCAACGATATAGGAAAATTTGCTGATTTTTCCTGCACTCAATTTCAAGACTTTGAGCAAATTATCGAAAAATTCCCAATTTATCAAGATGACTACAGTCAATTAAGGAGCAAAGATGCTGGAATTAAAATCAAGAGATGGTAGATCGAAGGTTTGGAAAGATTTGCCGATTCTGACGAAGTGATTGATTGCATCCCGAAAGGAATTGAAATTAGAACTACGATTCATGGAGATATTCAGATCGCGATCGCCGAACTAACAGAGAGTTTTAATCTTCTGCGTCAAATCGCTGCCCAGTTTAATTTTACTCCAGTATTGGTGAGTTTTAATCCTTACCATGCAGTGTTTGAACCGCATCCTCCATTAAACGATTACGAACTTAAAAGAAGACAAATTTACCCGGAAAAACAAACAGCAATTATTCCGATGCTCACCTTGGATCCAGACTTAAATATTTCCATTCCGGGTTGCTCTAGCGAACATTTAATCGCTCTGGGCAAAAAACTAACTTATTACAGTCCTTATATTGTGCCGTTTAGTTTTAGTTCACCCTTCTACAAAGGCGATTTATGGGGAGGTTTATCAATCCGAACATTTGTCAGAACTGGAGCTAGACCTGCGACAATGGTCTTCTTAGAAAAACGGGAAGATTTAATTAAAAGCACGCCTTCTTTGCCGAAAGTCGCTCGAATTCCAGCAGAAAGGGGGAGAATTGAATTTAAAGCCTTTGATAGTTGCGATGATTTTCAGCTTTATGGGGCATTGTTGGCTTTATTAAAAGGCATAATCTTAGACGAATCGCTGCCTGGTAGAATCATGATACCCGACGCAAAAATGCATCAACTATCAGCCAGTAAAGGATTTGATCGCCCAGATATTTTTTCCGAAGCAACCAAGGTTTTACAAGCGGCTGAGGCGGCGTTAAAAGATGATGGTGATGTTGAATTATTAAGCCGGTTAAAAGAGAGTTTATCACAGCGAAAAACTCCAGCAGATCGACTGATTGAGCGGTTTAAAAGTTCTAGAAGTATTGCAGCGGCATTGCAGCAAACTTATATCATGTCCACAGATGCCTAGCCACTGATAGCGATTTCAATTAAATCTTCAATCAACTTCCCCCAGACCATCTTCTAATAAAACTGTCACTTTCCCTTCACCGATACAATTCACGTGCAGTTTGCGGCAGCCCACATCTACCAGTACACCACAGCAGTAGGATGCGTTAGCGCAGCGTAACGCATCGCATCACCTCTAGGAATTGATGCGTTACGGCGATCGCTGTAACGCATCTGACAAAATATACAAAATCATATATTATTTAATTCGCATTCCTCATCAATATTCAGCTTCAAAGCAGTTCCGAGAGTGTGCCTGATAGAACAATATGCCAAAATTTGAAGACCAACTTGACATGGTTTATGCGAGCGATCGCGATTGCTGGCGACGATGGTTAGAGCAAAACCATCAAGACGCGATCGGAGTTTGGTTAGTCTATTACAAAATCAAAAGTGGAAAACCCAGCGTGCAATACAGCGAAGCTGTCCAAGAAGCACTGTGCTTTGGTTGGATTGACAGCAAAGTTCAATCCTTGGATGAAGAGCGTTATCGACAAATCTTCACGCCTCGAAAACCAAAAAGTGTGTGGTCAAAATTAAACAAGCAGTATATCGAAGAATTGATTGCTCAAGGGAAGATGACCGAAGCCGGGTTAGAAAAAATTGCACTGGCAAAACAAGATGGTTCCTGGACGAGTTTAGATGAGATTGAAGCACTCGTCGTTCCAGCAGACTTAAAAAAAGCTTTAGAAACAGATGATGCTGCAAACAGAAACTTTGAAGCATTCAGTAACACAATTAAGAAAAATATCCTCCTTTGGATTCAAAGTGCTAAACGTCCAGAGACCAGGTTGCAAAGAATCGAGAAAACCGTGAGTTCAGCCGCTCAAAACAAAAATCCATTACGGCGCTAAACCTGTATGACTCAATTTAACCTGGACAGCAAAGGCTTAATAGCAGCACTGTGTGCCGCAGCTACGTGGGGTATGGCAGGGATATTTGTCCGGTGGCTTCCAGGGTGGTCCCCTTTTGCAGTTCTGGCAGGTCGCTTTTTAGTTGGCACTGCTGTGATGCTGCCGATACTTTTATTAGCACCAAGTATCCGACATAATCTTACTCTTTCCCTTCGCACTCCACCGATTTGGTGGTTGAGTTTGCCAGCTATTGGGGGTTACGTATTGGGTACGACGGCATTTCAGATGGCACCTGTGGGGGAAGTTACATTGTTATTCACGACTTCACCTTTGTTTATTATTACCTACAAGTACGTCGTAGGCTTACACATTCAACGAAGTGAGAGCTTTGGAATGTTACTAGCTATGGCTGGAGTCAGTTTGATCGCTCTCCCTCAGCTATCTATTGATAAAGCTACCTCTTGGCAAACAATGCTAGGCTATCTTTTGGCATTAGCTGCTGCTGGTTTGGTTGCACTTTACACATTTTGGTTTAATACCCTTGCCAACCAGAACATTGCTCCCAAATCGATAAATATCGTTTTTGTTACCTGTTTGCTTGGAAGCGTTCTATCTCTGTTTTGTGCAATCTTCTTCTCTAAACTATCAATTGGAATCAGAATTGATAGCCAGGTTATCCTCGTATTGTCAGGATTGGGGATCTTATCCACTGCTCTGCCATTTTTATGTTACACAGTGGCGGCTCAGCGTTTACCAGTTGTACTGACAACTGCAATATTGCTGTTAGAGCCAATGTTTGCCGTGTTATTTGCATCTATCGCTTTACAAGAAATTCCGTCGTTTTGGTTTGGTATTGGCAGCATACTGGTTCTCTGGGGATTGCTATCAATTGCCAGACCAGCAGCAGAATAAATCAGGACTAAAGCTGCGTGTCACAATCGGTGGTTGGTGCGTGACGCTACAAGTCTCATTGCTACAGAAAAAATATGCCAGCCCTTGTAAGTCCTATAAATGTCTTTCAAACCTGTAACTATGAATGCAAAAATTGCTCAAGCCATTCTGACTTATTACGATTTACCCAATGCTCAACTGGCATTCTTAGGGCAAAGCCAAAACACTACATTTAGGGTTGAGACACCAACAGGGGATAAGTTTTTGCTGCGCCTCCACGTCGGAATCGAGATTGCTAGCGATGGTGCCGATGATATTTGGAGAAAGCCATCAGTTATTGAGTCCGAGTTATTATGGCTGAATGCGATCGCTAACCAAACTAACTTAACCGTACCCCAACCCGTACAGAATAATTTGGGCCAATGGTTAACCAGCTTTGTTAGCTCAGAATTTGAGTATCCCATATCATGTTCCTTGCTGCGGTGGGTTGAAGGCGAACATCTTAAGGGCGAACCAACAGCACAACAAGTTCGCCAGTTGGGTATGTTAATGGCGCAACTACATCAACATGCAAGCAATTGGTCGTTACCACCAGGTTTTAATCGTCCCTCCCACGACGTGGAACAGCTTAAATCTGCAATATCTCAACTTGGTGTCTTGGTGCAAAACGGTACAATCTCAACAGATGATTATCAAGTATTTCAACAGGCTACCGCGCAAGTGCAAGAATTTATGTCTAGCCTTCAACAAACGCCTGATACTTGGGGCTTAATTCACGCCGATCTGCATCAAGGAAACTACGTTATCTACGACGAAGAAGTCCGCCCTTTTGACTTTTCCCGCTGCGGCTTTGGCTTTTACCTTTATGATATCGGTGAATCGCTTGGAGACATTGACGCATCGCTGCGTTTGCACTTCTTCGAGGGTTACGCGAGCGTTAGGGCATTACCAACAGATTATCAAACAATCGTTGAAGCATTCTTCATCGGAGCAACTGTGGAAAACTTTGCTTTTCTCAGTGCCAACCCGCAAGAACAAGATTGGCTTTCTCGTGCTGTACCTTATGTTGTTAAAAATCACTTGCAATCGTATCTAAACGACGCAACTTTCCTGTTTCAAATCTGAACAACTAATCAACCCCTGCACAACAACCACGCTGCACCTCAAATTCCAAGGCTTCTAGGTTAGATTGATAGACTTGATGGGTTATATCATTTTACCGTCTTGATGCTACAGATTCGATCCCCCCTAACCCCCCTTGCCAAGGGGGGGACTGGAAAAGTTCAAGTCCCCCTTTTTAAGGGGGATTTAGGGGGATCTGTTGCCGATTGAAGGGAAAACTGTATTAGTTACAAACCTGTCTCTTTTGGGAGAAAAAACGATGAAGATTGGCATTATCGGCAGTGGCAATATGGGGCGTTCCCTGGGCATTCTGTGGGCAGAGCAAGGGCATGAGGTATTTTTTGGGGCGCGAACTGCCGAGAAGGGTCAGGCTGTCGCAGAGTTTGCCGGACGAGACACGCAAGGCGGAACGAACGATCAAGCGGCAGCATTTGGGGAGGTGTTGTTGTATTCAGCACGAGGAGTAAATCCGGCAGAGGTGTTAACTTCAATCGATGTTTTGGCGGGGAAGATCGTCATTGACCCCAATAATTCAACCATTCCAGAGGGTTTTGCCTACGAACCGATTGTTAAATCCCTTGCCGAAACTCTAGCCGAGCAAGTCCCCAAAGCGATCGTTGTTAAAGCTTTTAATACGATGGCACAAGAAGTGTTTGAACTTGCACCGGAACCTTTAAAAAAACATCGGGTTTCAGCGTTCGTAGCAAGCGATGATGCAACCGCGCGGCAAACGGTAATGAATTTGGCTGAGGAAATTGGATTTGTACCAATCGATTGTGGAATGCTTCGCAATGCCAGATTGATTGAAGGGTTAGGCGATTTCATTCGGTTTATGATTATCGGGCAGCAGCAAGGCGGCTATGCCACAATTTCAGTGAATGTGTTGCCAGAGTCTGAGTCAGAATCAAAACGACTGGGAGGACGACAACCTTCAGCTTTAAAATAGACTGCGAATAGATCTTCCTGCATTCAGGTAAAACCAATGAAACGCCAACAGATTCTGCTCTCAATTCTGATTGCCAATCTTATTTCAACTGGGTTGCATTATACTGAAAATGCGATTTTTGTTAGTCAATATCCTGGCCCGGATTGGTTTACAACTTCAGGCATATTTGCTACGGTTGCTTTGATGACACCTGTGGGGTTATTGGGCTATTGGCTCTACACTAAAGGTCAGCATTTTTGGTCTGATCTCGTACTCTGTATCTATTCGCTCACCAGTATTTCCAGCCCCGGACATTATCTCTATCCTGGTGCGATGTCGATGTCAGCAAAAATGCACAGTTTAATCTGGTTAGATGCGATCGCAGGCTACAGTTTACTGATATTTGTCTTTTGGTCTGCTGCTATCTGGAAAGAATGGCAACTGAAAGATTCGCAGAATCGCTCAGAATAATCATCCGCGATCGCTAGCAACGTTTCAATAGCCCGGTGGATGTTGGAAATTGCCGATCGCGCCATCAAGTTCTTGTGCGATCGCTAACAATTCCATCTCGCGCCAACGCTTGCCCACAATTTGTAGTCCAATCGGTAACCCATTCTGAGTTTTTCCAATCGGAATTACCACCGCCGGATGACCGCTCAAATTAAACGGCATCGTGTAAGCTCCATTGGCAAGGCCATGTGGATAAGACTTGCCTGCAATATCAATCGCACTCCAAGCTGGACGATGGGTAAACGCAGGTGTTGCCGCTACAGGCATCAGCCAAACATCCCACGGTTCCAATGCTGCGTCAATTTGAGCGGTGAAGCGATCGCGTTCCGTCAGTGTCTCGAAATATCCCCTCAAACTGGGATTGAGCAGTTCGGGTAAAAAGCGGCTGAAATTTCCTATTTCTCGCAGTTTCTTGTCACCTTGAGTTGCCGTGCGAAACAGTAATGTGAGGCTGCGTCGTATGTTGTAGATATCTTTGGGTTGGGTGTAGTTGTTAATATATGCCACCATGCGTCCGTAGAGCGTCCAAACTGTCGATAGATCGAAATCCTTGGGCAGCCAACGTTCGATCTGCATTCCCGTTTGAGAGAGTTTTTGGGCGATCGCACCCATTGCAACTCGAATTTCCGGATCGACAGGCACTTCTTCCCACTCATCAATCCAGGCAATTTTGAGATTCTGCAAAGTCTTACCAGAAGGCGTGTCTAGGGGAATAGGCGGAACATCGGGACGGCGAGGATCGGCACCGGCGATTAAGGAAAAACAAAGGCGAATATCTTCTAGCGATCGCGCAAAACATCCCACCGTCATCATTTGCCGCAGACAGTAAGGCATTCCTGGAGTTTCTGGAATTTGTCCGGCGGTAGAGATGCGGCGATCGGTCGCTTTTAAAGCGTATACTCCACAAAAGTGGGCAGGTTGACGCACCGAACCCCCTAAGTCATTGCCAATATCTAAGGGTGAAAGGAAAGCCGCAACTGCCGCCGCACTTCCCCCAGAACTTCCACCTGCTGTATAGTCCAAATTCCAGGGATTATTAACTCGCGGGAAAATTGAATTTGTACTTTGGTAATCCCCCGCCAATTCCGCCATATTCGTTTTGCCGATAATAACTGCTCCTGCTGCCCGCAGCCTTGCGACAGCCGTAGCATCTTGTTGCGGAATGTAGTCTTTGAGGGGAATGTAACCTGCGGTGGTGCGAAGGAAAGCCGTTTCATAGATGTCTTTAATCGTGATGGGAACTCCATGCAAAGCACCCCAGTTTTCTCCTTTAGCTAAGGCTTCATCCGCTTGTTTAGCTCTCGTGCGAGCGTTATTTTCATCCAAGGTGCAAATGGCATTAAGCTGGGGATTGTGTCGAGCGATTTGAGACAGATACGCATCGAGAACTTCCACCGCAGAAACTTGGCGATCGCGAATCATCTGTGCCAGTTTATGGGTAGGGGTGAAAACTAGATTATTCATAAATTCGTAATGGTAATACGTAAGTCCGACTGATAACCTGCAATACTACCTGAAAAAGAGAGAGGATATGAAAAAAGTAGCAGTATTTGGCAACGCTGGAGGCGGTAAATCAACTTTAAGCAAGAGATTATCAGAGATCGCAGGTTTGCCTCTTTATATCTTAGATAAAATTCAATATTTACCGGGAGGATCTGAGGTTCCACAAGAAGAATATAAGCGCACCCATCAGGAAATTTTAGATACTGACCGATGGATTATTGATGGATTTGGTTGCATGGAAACCCTCTGGCTGCGACTCGAGCGGGCGGACACTTTGGTTTTTGTCGATCTCCCATTATTTGTACATTTCTGGTGGGTGACAAAACGTATGATTGTCGGTCACTTTAAACCGCCAGAAGGTTGGCCTGAAAATAGTCCCATCTGGGAGAGTTCGCTGAGTAGCTACCGCGTGCTTTGGCTATGTTACAAATATTTGACCCCAAGATATCGCGAGTATATCCAGCAGGTTCAAAGTACAAAAAGTGTTTATCACATCAGATCTCCTCAACAGATTTCGCAATTTATTGAATTGATTAAAAACGAGAGCGACACTAAAGATAGTTCACCAAGTTAACAACACAACAGCAGTGTGCGGGCACCCTTAAGGGTGCCGCTACACAAACGGAGCAACGCTTACGCGGCCTATTAACTAATGCAAAATAAAGTTTATTCTACTCACATCTTGCACCATTGTCAACACACCTTGAAACCCTTGTTTCTTGACGAAAAATCTGGCCTTTCAAGTTTAGCTATTTGCAAGAAACTAAGGTGTTAGCCCAGGTGCAAGATCTGAGTTCTATGAATTCGCAAACCACTATAAACGATCGCGCATACCAACCCGATCGAGAAAGTATGGGCGAGCGCTAAACTAATTTGATAAACTTCTAATTAGATACTCATCGAATTAGTTTTATGTCAACTCAAAATCTGCAAACTCTACTGGATTTTTTCAAAGCCTTGAGCAATGAGAGTCGGCTTAAGCTGTTGGGGGTTCTGGCTCAGCGCGAGTGTAGTGTAGAAGAATTGGCGGCATTGCTAGATTTGAAGCCTCCGACAGTTTCCCACCATCTAGCCAAGCTGAAGGCGCTCAATCTAGTTAGCCTGATTCCGCAGGGTAATACGCACCTTTATCGCCTCAACTTAGAGCAACTGCAACACCTCAGCCGAGACTTACTCACCCCAGAGCAGATGCAAACCCTAGCCCAAGATGTGCAGCCAAAGAATTGGGAAACAACGGTGTTGCAGTCCTTTATCGCGGGCGATCGCATTACTAGCATTCCCGTTAGCCGCAAGAAACGGTTTGTGCTGTTGAAATGGCTGGTGGAGAAGTTTGAATGCGATCGCGACTATTCGGAGAAAGAAGTAAATACCATACTGAAGCGACACCATGAAGATTGTGCCACCCTGCGACGGGAATTTATTGGGTATCAGCTGATGAGCCGCGATCGCGATGTTTATCGCCGTTTACCGGAAACGGAATGGTTGAGCGAGGTGGGAAATTTCAATTAAGCTCGCCTATTCTGTCAGCATCTTTTCAATACCTTAACTCTTCGCGATAATGCCTTAAAATGTCCATCGAACGCTTACAGGAACGGCTGGCTGAGGCTGGCGATCGCAAAACCAAAGAATGGTGGGAAGCTTATCTCAAGCATTCCTTACCATTTCGCGGTTTGAAACTGCCCCAAGTGCGAGCGGTTCTTCATGCTTGGATCAAAACTGAGAACTTTATCGATCTACTGTCATCAGAACAACTCGATACCGCGCTAGCTTTAATCCGCGAACCTTGGGGCGAAGATAAATTAGCTGGGATTCTGATAATTCAAGAAGTATTGCTGAAGCACAAATCTATCGATTGGGAATCCGATTTACCAAAATTTGCCGAACTATTTGATGGCGGTTACATCAAAGAATGGAATACTTGCGATTGGTTCTGCGTTAAAGTTTTAAATCCTTTAATTAAACAGCAAGGAAAACCCTGTGCAACGGCAGTAATGGAGTGGTGCAACGCCGATAATTTGTGGCGCAAACGAGCATCTGTGGTTAGTTTTGTCAATCTTGCCAAACAGGGCGATCGCAACTTCCCCGAATTTACTCAAATGTTACTCGATACCTGCGGCATTGTCATTCAATCTTCGGAACGTTTTGCTCAAACGGGAACGGGTTGGGCATTGCGGGAACTCAGTTTAGCCGATCGACAGGCAGTTGTTGAGTTTATCGAAACGCACAGCACTAAGTTTTCCAGCGAGGGATTGCGTTACGCGATGGAAAAATTTCCACCAAACCTGCAAACTCAACTCAAGCAATACCGCCAACAACAACTTAAATCGATTGCTAGCAAGACTAGCGATCGCCTATAGCCACCCTTGTTGAAGAGATCCTGCTCATGAGTGGATGCGATCGCTTTGTGCTTCTGTCGGTGAATCTGTTTAACGATCCCAGCACGAATGCTGAAGTTTATTTTCATCTATAGCGATAGGTGCTAGAAAATATCCTACAAATATTTAAGAATGAAGCAAGTCGAGGGATGGATAATCTGTATACCCTCGTTCGCCACTGCTGTAAAATGTGGCTCGATCGTAGCGATTGAGAGGTGCATTAATTGCAAAGCGTTTCGGTAAGTCTGGATTGGCTAGAAATAGACGACCGTAAGCAATAAAGTCAGCATGATTCTTCTGCAAAACGGCTTCGCCCGTTTCGCAGCTATACCCCCCGGCTGCGATAATTTTACCCTGAAAAAGTTTGCGGAAAAATGTTACACCTAACCCCGATCCATCATTTGTAATTGTTACATTCCCTTGAATGCGCGGCTCAATGACATGGAGATAAGCTAACCCAAACTGGTTTAGCGCATCAGCAACATAGCTAAAAGTCGCGGTTGGATTTGAGTCCTTCATATCATTAAAAGAACTACTGGGTGATAATCGGACACCAACTTTTCCTTGTCCCCAAACTTCGAGCGCGGCTTGCACAACTTCTAGCAGCAGGCGTGCCCGGTTTTGGATAGAACCGCCATATTCATCCAATCGCTGATTAGAGTTATCTTGCAAAAATTGATCGAGCAAATATCCGTTGGCGCTATGAATTTCAACTCCATCAAATCCAGCAGCGATCGCATTTTTTGCACCTTGCCGAAACTGCTCTACAATCCCTGGAATTTCTGCCAATTCTAAAGCTCTGGGCGTAACATGAGGTTGCTGCCCTTCGGCGGTATCTGCCAGACAGTTCGCTGGAATAGCACTGGGCGCAATCGGGATTTCATTGGCTGGCAGGAGTGAGGGATGAGCAACTCGTCCGGCGTGCCAGAGTTGAAGAAAGATGCGTCCACCTCTAGCATGAACGGCATTAGTAACTTGCTTCCAACCCTCTACTTGTTCTGAAGTGTAAATGCCAGGAGTATTGGGGTAGCCAATGCCGTTTCGAGCAACTTGGGTCGCTTCAGCGATAATTAGTCCAGCCGATGCTCTTTGAGCGTAGTAGATCGCATTCATGGGCTGAGGAATGTATCCATCGCCTGCACGGCAGCGGGTTAGCGGTGCCATAATCATGCGATTAGGCAGTTCCAAATCGCCGAGAATGGCTGGAGAAAGTAATTTGAGTTTGGTCATTGATTTTATGCTCATTTCCAAAACTACAAGAGTGGCTGCGATCGCAAACAAACCATCGCTAAATACCTTAAAGTGGCTTAAATCCATCAGCGATGTTTGCTGATATATCAATTCTTAAAATCGGACAGTTCCACAAATCGTGGTTCGGTGCTGTAGCTGAGGGTATTGTGGGTCTGCATAGGTGGCAAAATGAGCCACAGAGGCATTATCGCAAATGATTAAATCTCCTACTTGTAATTTGTGGCGATAGACAAATTCTGGACGATTTAGATGGCGATTCAAATCCCGCATCAACCAGACACTTTCCTTATGGGAAAATCCTATAATGCCCACCGTCAATCCCATGTTGATATAGAGCGCTTTACGTCTTGTGATGGGATGCGATCGCACCAGCGAATGCACCACGCCATTGCGATGAATCGTTTCTAGCGATTCCACTTGTTGCTTGAGTTTTTCTGGTAGCGTTTCGTATGCCAGATACATATTGGCGAATAGAAAATCTCCCCCTTGCAGCGGTGCTTTTAGAAAGTAAAACAATAGGTTGGCCTTTCTAGAAATGAGCCGTCATGATGCCAGTAGTGTCCTACATTTAAATAGCCTTCTCCTTGCCGATTGGATACTGGAAAGATCTCAGGATACTTGTAGTAATTGGGATGAGGACTAAATTGCTCTAATTTGCCGAAGTTGGCACTAAAGGCGATCTGTTGTTCGACAGTTAAAGTTTGATGCCGCAGAACAAGGAGCTGATGCTTTATTAGTGCATCATTCAAGCCGGTCAGAGTATTTGTCGAGAGTGCCTTTGACGCATCAACTCCCTGAATTTCAGCTCCTAAAAAAGAGGTCAGTGGGCGAAGCACGATTTCAGTTTGGGTCGGCATTGATGGATAGTTCCAATTTTTCAATGCTTCCAGTATATTAAGCTATATAGCCAGAATAAATAGATAACAATAGGCAATTAAGTAATAGGGCCTAAAATAAAAAGGTATTTTCCAGCTTTTACCTTATCGAGTTCAGACCTCATGAATTCCCATCCTCACAAACCGATCGATGAAACCAGTTGGCAAATTCTCGCCATTTTGCAAGAGGATGCCCGCATTCCATTTAAAGAATTGGGGCAGCGGGTTGGGCTATCCTCACCAGCGGTAGCAGAACGAGTGCGTCGCTTGGAGGAAGCAGGGATTATTACTCGCTATCGGGCAGAATTAAATCTAGAAAAATTGGGATTAGCGATCGCTGCATTCATTAGCATCAAATCCTTTGGGCATCGATGCGATGAAATTCGCTTGCTGATTCAAGAGTCTCCAGAGGTGGAAGCCTGCTATCGCGTCACAGGCAGCGATCATTATTTAGTGAAGGTCGTTGTTACATCCGTTAATCACTTGGAGCAACTGGTCGATCGTTTTATTCCTTATGCCACAGTGACAACCTCGGTAGTGTTATCTGTTCCAGTGGCTAGACGCACCATCAGCGATGCAATCTTCTCAAAAGTCCCCCAAGCAGATTAGAGCGATCGCACAGTCACCTACTGAGGTTGCACATTGTGGAGCTGCCGATTGAAGTTGCTCCGGCACAATTGCAGATGATGTGGCACGAACGCAAGCTAAGAGATCCTAGTCATGAATGGATGCGATCGCAAATTGCCGAGCGCTGCCATCAACTGTTTTTCGATTAATCTTCCCGCAATCGCGGGAGCCATTGCTCTACCGCCTTTGTCGGAAATCCCAACCTCACGGCTCCTTTCGGAGAATCCGCGACTAGCAAACCTTGTTCGATTAAACGTTTCAGCACCGATCGCAATACGATCGGATGCAATCCGCGAGTCAATTGCCCCGCTTTCGATGTCAGTGAAACTGCTAAGTCTTCTAAATGCCGAGTCCGCTGAGGATGAACGGGTTCGAGCAGACTGGGTTCGTAATGTCGATAGGGAATCGCTGACTCTGCCATTCTATTGCCGATCTGGAAATTGGCTGAAACACTTTAATATTCTAGATTGTGGCTTTTATTAGGGGATCTTTTTGCCGATCTTTTTGCCGATCTTTGATGATGCGGCACGAAAGCAAGCCAAGAGATCGCGCTGATGTGAAATAGAGAGAGAAGGAACGCGATCGCGCCTCCTAAACCTTAACCCTCACAGATCGAGAGGACTGCACACCCCTTTGCCCCCGCGACCCTTGCTTTGGAATATTGCCTCAATTCGCACTGATGGTAAAAGGCTTCTTCATGCAAATCCGTATCATTGACTGGTGGCTCTAGAACCAGAGCAGTTGCTAATTCCGCATTAAATGCGCCTCGCAAAACGCTCACTTGTATCAAAAAATACTGCTGGGCTGGAGCCACCTAAATTATGGCAGCTAGAATATTAGTCAAGGTGTCTTCATAGATTATTTAAAGATTTTCTCCTAACGTCCATTAGCACACTAAATTAATCCTGAACTTGACGCACACACTCAAAATGGAGCCTAGACCATGCAAATCACAATCGATCTCCCCGACGAGCTAATTCAGCACTTCGATCGCGATCTTCTCGCCTGTGAGATCCTAGAAGCTCTGGTGATACAAGCTTACCAAACTGAAAAAATTACTCATGTTGAAGTTGGTCGTATTCTAGGACTACCCTCTCGCTGGGCAGTGGATGTCTTTTTGAAACAGCACAATGCTGACTTGCATTATGATGAGGCTGATTTGGAGCGCGATCGCACAACCCTCCAGCAGCTACGAGCAAAGCCCACCAGTAGTGCTTTATGATCGTCGTTGCCGATGCCTCACCGATCAACTATCTATTGCTCATTAACCAGATCGATCTGCTGCCCCGCCTATTCCGGCAAATCATCATTCCTGACGTGGTTCGGAATGAACTGCTCGATCCAGATGCACCACCCGTTCTTCAACAATGGATTGTTAATCCTCCTTCCTGGCTCACTGTTCAAGCTGTTACCGTAATTGATACAACCCTCAATATCCTCGATCCTGGAGAACAGGCAGCGATTACCCTGGCTCAAACCCTACCAGCGGATCTGCTGATTATTGATGAGCGCATGGGGCGACGGATTGCACAAGAGCGTGGTATTGCCATAATCGGCACCCTTGGAATTTTGGATGATGCCGCAGCCCAAGGTTTGATCAACCTTGCTGAAGCCATCGCACAGTTGCAACAAACGAACTTTCGGATTTCCCGTCGTATCATTCAGGCGCTGCTCAATAAACCAACGAATTAGCAAATAAACTACATTGCTCGAACAATAAGACTTGAAGGTAAACTGGAGCGATCGCACTAAAGCACGCCCGCGATCGCTCTTGCGATCGGATGCAATCCGCGAGTCATATCAAATCCGGTTGCATCGGAATGATTAGCTTTCTTGCTAATTGCAAGCTTGCCCCTGCGCGGAGTAATTCCGATGCAAACGGAAACGATATTATATTGAAATAATCATGAATACAGACACTCAAACTGAGTACGTTGCCGCTTTGACTGATTTACACCGTGGACTTGACCGTAAAGGTCCAGGTGACTCTGACTTCTCGCGCCATATTTTGAGCAATCTTTCTACTTTGCCTCTCAAGCCGCGAATTGCCGATCTAGGATGTGGAAGCGGTGCTAGTGCATTGCTGCTTGCACAACACTACCAAAGCACTGTCATGGCAGTAGATGCCTCGTCGGTTTTTATCGACGAACTCAAAGCTCGCGCAAAACAGCTTGGTCTTGAGCATTTAATCATTCCAATTCATGGTGACATGGCTAAGCTCGATTGGTCAGTGGGTTCGGTTGACCTGCTTTGGTCTGAGGGTGCTGCTTATAATCTTGGGTTTGAGCAGGCGCTTAAAATCTGGCGATCGCTTCTTGCCAACAGCGGCATTGCCGTCATATCGGAGATGAGTTGGTTTACTGATAATGTGCCAGAGCCTGCGATCGCGTATTGGCAAAACGCCTATCCAAGGATGGGTACCGAAGCTGAGAATATCGATCGGGCTAATCGGTCTGGCTTTAGCGTACTTTCTACGCATCGGCTGCCGAGTCAGGCTTGGTGGGTCAATTATTATGAACCGCTCCGCGAGCGGATGCAGCAGATCGAAATCACCCCAATTACTCAATCAGTTATTCGTGAAACTGAAGAAGAGATGAGACTGTTTGAAAAATTCAGCGACTCCTATGGTTATACGTTCTATGTTCTGCAAGCAGCTTAGGAAAAAGCCGTGGTTCCAGATTCCCAATTTGAACATGCACAAATAAACCCCGTGCTTCAACCGTTGCAAGATTTCCAGCCAATGGCAAGCGGACAGTTTGTTCCTGCCAAATTGCACCCAATTGTAGCCCGATGTCATAAGGTAATAGATTGACCGTAGACCCAGTATCTAGCAGTGCATTCCCGGAGACGGAAACACCTGCATGGCTCAGAATGATAGGGATTGTGGGTAATGCTTCATCGTCAGAAAAGGGAAACTCAATTGTACTAGGCATGAGTTGATCCCTGTTGGTCATCCTGAATCATCTGCATCAGAATATTTGCCGCTTCCGTTGCATCGTAGGGCGACCAAACCGGATACTCTGATGCAGAAAAAATGACTTGTAGTTCAGCATCTGGGATTTGCGCGGCTAGAAATTTGAAAAGTGATAGTTTGTCTGACTGGCTCAGATTTTGCACCAAAGGAATTAACTCAGCGAGAGACATGGTTTTAACTCCTAGACATACGAGAATGCATTTATCATAAGCGATCGGTGAGATACGGTTTAACAATCCCGTTGCAGGCCGACCGTACAGGGTATCTTCGTTGAGTTCGGGAGGTTATTAGTGGCGGGTGAACGGGGTCGTTCTTGCTTGGTAATACTGAGAACTGTTTTTCGTCGTTCGTTCTAAAGCAGCCGCTAAAGTTAGGTCGTCACTGAATGAAAAAGACCCCGTAATTTCCATTAATTGGGCATTTCACAATGCACCGAGATTGAAAATATTACCGCCGCTATCTTTCGCTTTGCATTTCCGCAGGAGGATCGCTGATAGCTGAAACTTTTACTCATCTTTAAGTTATTGGATCGCTGACAAGTTACCTGCACATGAAGCGGCGATCGCACTGAATATCGCCTCAAAGTTTAATTTTGCTCGATCGAACTCTGCCACATTCCAATCTGGAACATAGTCTAAATCTAGTTGCGATCGAGCGCAATTCGCCCTAGACGTTTGAGAACGTGCAATACATCATAGAGTTGGTTGTCGCGAGGCAGAAGGGAAAACACATTAGATAGTTCATATTTGGGAAATTCTTGAATTTGCAACTTGACAAAGATAAAATTACCGCCATTTGTCACCATGCCGAAAACTGATTTTTCTGGATTGGGATTTGCTAGCATATAAGCTAATGTCTGCGGCAAAGCAAGTTCTAAAGAAAAGCTAGTTTCTTTGGATTCTACTAGGACAACCCAAAGAGTCTCTTGCAGAACAAGTGCGTCAATGCGTCCTCGATAAATTACATCATTGCTTTCTACATTAATCTGCACGGTCGTTTCTGTTGTAAACCGAAAAGGAGGTGCAAAAAATCCGGCTAAATCGAGAAGCGGAGAGAGAACTATTAATTTAACAGTTTCTTCTCCCAATTGATTATAAGATAGTTGGTAAAAGTATTTTTGGCGAATCGCATCAAGTGTTTGTTGTTCCTGTTCGGTTAATTCTGTATCAGCGTTCAACCATTCTGTAAAAAAATTGTCATCTGTGTTGCGTTGGAGGTTGAATTGAGTTTGCAGTTGGCTGAAAGTTTTGAGGGTGCGCTCGAGCGGGAAAGTTTGAACCATAATAACAGTTGATAGTTGATAGTTGATAGTTGATAGCGACGTAGCGATCGCTCGCAATAAAGTAGGTGTGCAAGTCCTGTTTGTTTATGCTACTGACTTCATCATCATCCAAATCGCCGAACGCCAGCGTTATACTGTTTTCCTGTGAATACGCTACACATATTTTGCCCACCTGCACACCTGCACACCTGCCGATGTGTAGCACGATCGAGGAAAATTGGTATTAGGCCGTCACCTTTGACCGCCCCTTCGAGATTTTGCCAGTGGTAGAAGCAGTATCCCTTGACGTTCTCGCGATCGCGTTCGTAAATTACTCCATCAACATCACTGAAACCATCCGTCATGGTGTAACCAGCGTTGTGCAATACGATATTGTTCATTCTACCTGCACCTATCTGTATAACCTTCGATTATTGTACTGGCAAATTACCCGCACATGAAGCGGCGATCGCGCTGAATATCGCCTCAAAGTTTAATTTTGCGCGATCGAACTCTGCCACATTCCAATCGGGAACAGCATCGCGATCGAGTTGTGTTGGATTTAAGTATGTAGGGTATCGAATTTCTATCTGTAAAGCCTCAACTTGGGGCATCTGTCCGTAATGTCGCGTAATATAACCTCCGTTAAAAACCTTGTTACGAACGACTTGATAACCTTTTGATGCAAAAGCAAATTCAACGGGAGAAATTAAATACTCGGAACAACTTCGCCCGTTGACATTGCCTAAGCAAACATCCTCAACAATTGGCCCCATAAAACTGTGTATATCTAACAAATAAACTCGACCAAATCTGTCAATCGTCTGATTTAGAAGCATTTATAGTTGCTGATGGTAGGGATGATAAAAATTGTTAATTCGCCATTCAATTTGCTCTGGGGATGGAGAGATTTGGTAAAGCGGTGCATCAAACGCAGTTTTCTCAGGAATCGCTGCTCGCCAAAAATTACCAAATAATGGCTCTTGAAGGGGGCGATTGAGGTCTACAACATAACGACTGAATGCAGCCCGTAATATTGCAAGTTACTACTCAGGCAACGATTACTTTGTATCTCAGCTATTCCACCTGAAGTCTATCCTGTTCCTATTCGTCTGGCTTTTTAGAGTTAAGCGATCGCTTCTCTCGTCGGTTGGGTTCCCTTCGCCAGCTCAACTGCTCCTTGGCTATACATTTCTTTATATAATGGCTATAAGTGAGTTCTCAGGAGCCAAGGAAATGACTTGGACATCAAACGAGCAAGCCACAATTGTCCGTACAGAACGTGGACTGACGATCGCAGGAACCCGCATCACTTTGTATGACGTGATGGACTATGTAACAGAGCAGTACCCACCGAAGTTTATCCGTGCCATGCTTAGCCTTACAGATGAACAGGTGAATGCTGCTTTATCCTACATTGATGCCCATCGTGCCGAGGTTGAAGCAGAATACCAAACCGTTCTTAAGGAAGCCGAAGAACTGCGGCAATATTATGAGGAGCAAAATCGCGATCTCCTTGCTCATATTGCTGCAAAACCTCCAAAACCGGGTACGGAAGCGATTCGGGCAAAGCTTCGAGCAGAACGAGCTAAGCTTGAATCACCAGCATGAACATTTTGGTCGATCATAACTTACGCGGGCATTCTGTAGTCCTTGCAGGTAGCCTTGCCGCAAGTGGCTGGATTGACTTAATTTCGATTCGCTTTGTCCTGTTTGAAGAGGTTGGGTTAGAAGTCAATAGCGACGATCGTGTTGTTTGGCGTTGTGCCCAAGCTAACGAGATGATTTTGCTAACCGCTAATCGAAGTATGAAAGGAAAAGACTCTTTGGAACAAGTGATGCGCGAGGAGAATACTGCAACATCGTTGCCTGTCATCACGATAGGAAATATAGATCGGCTACTGGCTGAACCGGAGTATCGAGATCGTTGTGTTAATCGCTTGGTTGATATCATTGTTGACCTTGAAGACTACCGAGGCGCAAGACGGATTTTCATTCCATGATGCAGGCTTAGAGCAACTGATTGCAGTCATATCTGTGGGGCACGACATAACAACCCGGTTGGAGCGGACTTGCAAAGTTGGTCGGATAGCTGAAACTTTTACTCATCTTTAAGTTATTGGCTCGCTGACAAATTACCCGCACATGAAGCTGCGATCGCACTGAATATCGCCTCAAAGTTTAATTTTGCGCGATCGAACTCTGCCACATTCCAATCGGGAACATATTTTTGCTCGAGTTGTGTTGAATTTAAGTATGTAGGGTATCGAATCTCTATCTGTAAAGCCTCAACTTGGGGCATCTGTCCGTAATGTCGCGTAATATAACCTCCGTTGAAAACCTTGTTACGAACGACTTGATAGCCTTTTGATGCAAAAGCAGATTCAACGGTAGAAATCAAAAACTCGGAACAACTTCGCCCGTTGACATTGCCTAAGCAAACATCCTCAACAATTAGTCCCATAAAACTGTGTAGATCTAACAAATAAACTCGACCAAATCTGTCGATCGTCTGATTTAAAAGTATTTCTATTTGTTGGTGGTATGGATGATAAAAATGATTAATTCGCCATTCAATTTGCTCTGGGGATGGAGAGATTTGGTAGAGCGGTGCATCAAACGCAGTTTTCTCAGGAATCGCTGCTCGCCAAAAATTACCAAATAATGGCTCTTGAAGGGGACGATTGAGGTCTACAACATAACGACTGAACGTAGCTTGTAGAACTGTAATTCCTAGATTGGGGAGAAGATCGTACAACTTATCGAGATGCCAATCTTGATTGGGAAGAAAGTTTTTGTAATCTGGGTTGAGGATTTGTGCAACCTCATCTGGTACGGCTAAACCGCTATGAGGGATATTCGCCACAATCGGGCAAAGTTCAGCTTTAGGTAACCAAAGGCGAAAAGGTTCTGTCATAGAATCTAATTAAAAAGGCAGGCGATCGCACCATCAATAACTAAACTAACTTAATTAAACCTCTCCAATAAATCTTGTGGGTTGGGCATTATGCCCGCCTGTGGGGGTTGTTATATCGCACCAAATAAAAGAGGCACAATCTCTTCAGCATATCCTAAATACTCCTCCTTAAAGTCAGGAGTCTTCGGCTCCATTGGCTCTAAGTTGATCGGAATAGTTCTAGATCCAGCATAATCGGCTGAACGGACAAATGAAGATGCTGGCGATACAGTTCCAGAGGTACCTATTGCTATAAAAAGATCGCAATCTCGTAAACTGCGTTTGGCTAACCAAGATTCTTTAACAGGTAGCTGTTCGCCAAACAAAACAATATCTGGACGCAAGGTCGAACCGCACATTTGACAAATAGGCAGTGCATCATCATGAGGTTCGCTGTCTGAGTAAGGCATTAGGCTGCAAGAAAGATTGCTGCATTGAGTCCGATGAGCGTTACCTTGTATCTCAAGAACGTTAGAACTACCCGCACGTTGGTGGAATCTATCAATATTCTGCGTAATCAGCGTGAATTGCTGGTTGGAAGACAATCGCTCTCAATTGAGGCTTCCAATTCATCCACACTGCCTAAATGTTGCTCCTTCAATACTCGCCCTGTTGCCGCTTCGTAAGCTAGAACCTGGATATAATATTATGTATAAATGCTGCAGGAGAAAAACTTTGAGTAAAATTTTGCGATTGACTCAATCTTTTTGCAGAACGATGCACTTGTTTTTCGTAATAGAGAGTGGTGCTGCTTATCGTCTGCTGAGTGACACAGCTAGCGTTAAGTCATAAACCTATGGATGACCTAAACCTCTACCTGCAAACACTGATACAAGAGACTTGCAGCCACCCGCCAGACAGTCCTCAGCGTCGCAAAGCCCTTAACTCATTTCTGCGAGTTCTCCTAAAATCGGGGCGCATTCAGACCACAGGAGATGATGTTTACGAAGAAGCGCTCTACAAAACCATGTTCAATTTAACGAAGACCCTTTGCGACAAATACGATCCGAGTCGAGGTTCGTTCTTGACTTGGTTTAAGACCTGTCTGCGCCATCAGCACATGGACGAGATTCGTGCGGCTCAACGCCATCGCGATCGCCAACAGTCTGTCTGGCAAACCAATGAAGGCGAACTCGATCCTTTAGATCGAGTCGTTGCTCCGATTGATGCTAAGTTGCTGCTTGATACTTGGGAATCATTTGTGCAATGGATCGAAGACGATCCCGACCATCTTCTTAAGGATTGCCATATTGAAAATAATCCAAAAGCGAATTGTCAAACGCTGGCTTACTTGAGACTTGTTGTGGGTAAAGAGTGGCAGGAAATTGCTGCGGAAGTTGGCTCAACTCGCGGTGCAATCTCATCTCATTGGTCAAGAAAGTGTCAACCCTTATTACAAGAGTGGTTAGAGCGAAATCAAAGGCTATTTGGAGAAGAGAATCATGACAGATAAACTAAGCGTTTTGCAGGAACTAGCGATTCCATTTCCAATTCCTGCGTCATTTTGCCGCCAAGCTAGAGCCTATGCCGAGCAGTATTTTGTTCAAGATGTTCGACAGCGGATCTATGACAATACTCTAGCTGTACTCGTTGCCGATGCGTATTTTCGTCTGCTTGGTTTTGAGACTAATCTGACTCAACCCGAAAGATGGAATGCGCCTCGTCGTCTTTGGAGCGAAGCCAACGAGTTAGAATTGCCCGGACTGGGCAATTTGGAATGTCGGAGCATTGCCACTGGACAACAGACTGTAACTTTACCACCAGAAAGTTTGAGCGATCGCATTGGTTATTTGTTTGTCGAGATTGCGAGTTCCGAGAAATTAGCAATGCTGCTGGGTTTTCTGCCTGCTTTTGAGTCCGAACCGCCAGACCTAGAAGTGGCGATCGCGGATTTACAGTCTATGGACGATCTGATCGATTACCTGGCACAACAAGAATCATCTTCAGGGGTCGAAATAGCCGAGACAATTGACCTCACGCGAGAATTTGCCGAAAAACGAATTACCTACTTAAGAAACTGGCTCAATAACATCTATACCGCCGAGTGGGAACCCTCCATGCGCGATTTGCGGACGGCGACCTGTAAGAAAAAGATTCCCTTAGCAGGGCAAGTCTTTGAAATGCAACTTTCTGTTTCCCAGAACCATGATGAATCGATATTAGTTAGAGTAATTGTCCGAGGTGAAAGTGCTTCTCTGCCCAGAGGAATGCAGGTCAGCGTACCCGACGAATCCGACATCTATACTGAAACCGTAAATGAAGCAGCAGATCTGATTTCCATTCCTCTAGAATTATCGCCATGTGAGGAATTATGGGTAGAGTTGCGGTTAGGAGAAAGCTTCTGTCGAGAATATTTTATTGCCTAAAGAGGAGCTGTAATGGCATTTAGAATTTCCTTTAAGATTGGTGGGCGGGTGCAAATTAACCATTCTGAACTTCTACCTGTCACCCTGGCAATCTACGATCGCTCCGAGCAAATGGAAGAACTCGTTTCGTTTCTCTCTCCCCTTCCCAAACCGCTAGAAGATAAGTTCAAACAGTGGCAGTATTATATTGGTCTTCAAGCGAATCGCAAAGTTGCCAAAAATCGCGATCGCTTAATTTCAGGAGTCGTCAATCTCACCGACCTCGCTAATTCCTTAAAAGCCGAATTAAACAAATGGTTGGGTCGGGATGGCTGGATTGATGAAAACGGACAACCCGATCCGCGCGTCGGTCTAGTTTTGGAGAGTTTTAGAGACAGAATTACGAAAAAAGATGAAGTCCAAATTATCGTGCAAACAGAAGACCGACAACTGCGCGGACTTCCTTGGCAAGAGTGGGACACTTTGGCTGGGTACACCACTAGAGGTGTAGAAGTTGCTATTAGCGCCACAAATTTTAAGCGGCTGACTCAGAAGCAAACACCCCAAATTAAAGCAACTGCACGCATCCTTGTGGTTTTTGGCGATGAAAAGCTTGGTTTTGCCGAAGAAGAAGATTTTATCACCAGTCTGAGACAGCATGGTGCAGAACCTCACATCCTCAGACAACCGACGCGCCAAGAGTTAGAAAAAAAGTTAAAAGACACTCAAGGTTGGCACATTTTCTTTTTTGCCGGACATAGCGAAAGCGATCGCGACGGACGGATTGGGCGCATTCAAATTAACCCCACCGATGGCGCGCAGGGAATTGTCGAAATCGCGGAACTGAAAGATTTACTTGCAGGTGCAATTCAGAAGAAGTTGCAACTGGCAATCTTTAATTCTTGTGATGGTTTAGGATTGGCAAACCAGCTAACTGAGCTATCTCTGCCCTACTGCATTGTAATGCGGGAAATGGTTGAGTCATCTGTTGCTAGAGAATTGTTAAGGCATTTTCTGGCAGCTTTTGTTCGCGATCGCTCTTTATTTGCCTCAATGAATGCTGCACGACAGCAATTACAAAATAAATTTGAACCGGGCAAAAGTTGGCTTCCTGTCATCGTTGCTAATCCTCTGGCGAAAGAACTGACTTGGAATCGTTTGTTTTCGGAACGGAGGTTATCTTGGCAGTGGGAGATGGTACTGGGAATTATTGCGATCGCGCTCTTAGTTTGCCTCCCCGTCGGCATCTTCTACGAGTTCCAAGGTTGGGAAACCTTAACGCTTTATGCACAACTCTATCCTCACCTGATTGTCTATCCTTCTTTGGTGCTTTGGATGCCGCTGTTTGCTGCTTACAAAGCACATTGCATGATTCGCGTCAAGACTCGCCCGTTTGTTATTTTGACGCTCGTCACGATTTTTTTCACGTTGGGAGGGCTGTTGTTTGAATTGACTGGCGATCGCATGATGTTGATGGAGTTCAAGTCCAACGCGACGACTACAATTAACGCACAGCAACTCCCGAAACTTTACCAGAAGTGGCAAACTTCTCAGGCGGATATCTCTAGCATTTATGATGAGATTTTTGATGATCGTAAGGCTTTTGATGCTAAAGGGAATTTGACGATCGGCAAATCAGATTTAGAGGCCGTCATCAAACATATTTATACAGGTAATGACATTACCGGATCTCAAGGACTGTTGCGGATTGCGACCGCCTATGACGTTTGGCGAGATCATACGGGAGCTTTTTCCGTCAGTCGGTGGTTTTATGCACTTAATTTTATTGCCATTATTAGTTGTGTCGTTCAGATTCTGGCACTGGTTTCGACGATTTTGCTGACCCCAGATGCCATCTTTCACAAAAGCAGATACTTGACCTATCTTTTTCTATGTGAATTGGGTATTATGTTGTGGATACCTTTCCAGATTTATGGCATCGATCATACCAAAAGTCTGTTATTTTCACCCGAGTTTAAAGGGACTTTAGCCGGACTCAACATTCTGGTTTATGCACACGCTTCTATACTATCTCTGGCAACAATTACCAGCATCCGCAGAAGCGCCAGCCCAAAATATAAACCTATTCTGCTGGGCTTTTTATTAGTGAGTTTAGGTCTGACGATTCTTAGCAGTTGGTTTGGGACTTCTTTCATCGATCGCTTATTTGGAATGAGGAGTATCGATCCGCTTACTCCTTGGTTTGCCAGCAGTCTTTTCTTTGCTTGTTTATTTTTCTTGCTCGTTCGTTTAATCGATCTTCGCGTTGGAGACGAGTGATGATGGGAAATCTGGCTCAAGAACGGCGGAAAGTCCTGCTGATTGTCAGTTTTGGATATATTGTGCCAGTTGTGCCGATTTGTTTGGGGTGGGTTCCTTTCGCTTGGCGATTTTATCTTCTGATTCTGGTGGCGATCGCCATCTTCGCGATCGCGCGACTCTACCGATTTTCTCCCCAAGAACTGGGCTTGACAACACAACAGTTGGGGAATGCACTCAAAGCGATCGCAAGACCCACCCTGGCTTTTGCTTCAGTGATGCTCATTTACTATGCCGTCCAAGGGGCGCGGATTGATAACTCTAGCTATAAATGCGCGTTCTACCTTTTCTTTGCGATCATATCTTCTCCGATCCAAGAGTTTTTGTATCGCGGTTTTTTATTCGGGATTTTTGCGAGGGCGAGGTTAGGGGTTGGATGGCAGATTTTGCTCTCTGCGTCGCTCTACAGTTATATTCACCTCATTTACCAAGATCTACCCACACTGCTGCTGACGTTGGTCATGGGTCTGCTTTGGGGCTGCCACTACGCCAAATATCGCAATTTATATAGCGTTATCCTCAGCCACTCGCTGCTGGGCGCGATCGCGATCTTAGTTGGGCTAGTTTGAGCGCCAGCTAGATTTCACCTGGCTCTTAACCCGTTTTAACGGGTTTTAGCTTTTAGCCTGAGATTTATCTCAAGGCTCTTAAGTAACTCAGTGCGATCGCGATCTTAATTGGGCTAGTTTAAACTGCAAAAAATTTTTCGCTTTTTTGCAGCACGGGATACCTCTAGTTCGTACATAGATTGTCGGGAATGCAAACCCGCAAATTTACCAACTTATTGAGGATACCCAAAAAATTATGACAGTATTTCGCAGCAATGACACCATCATCAAAGGTGCAGGCAACGACACCATCAACCCAGGACTGGGTTTCGACTATGTTCATGGGGGTGATGGCTTTGACCATCTGATCTTGGACTACTCTGTGGGCGATACGGGTACGGGTATGACTTTTAGGGAAAATGGCCAGTCTGGCTTTGCCTCGCGCAGTGCAAACGGGATTAACTTAGATTACATTAATTTTTACAACATCGAGCAGTTTACTGTCACTGGCACGAGCAAAGATGACATCTTCGACCTTTTCACTCCAAACAGTACGATTCGTGCGGGAGCCGGTAATGACCAAGTTACAGTAGGGGGGCCTTATTGGCTGCCTATTGCGGGTAATGTTGGCAAGCTGGATGGCGGTGCTGGCTTCGACTTCCTTAAGCTCAACCTTGCCAATCAAACAGCCAACCTCACCCTCAATCTTCGAGATATCAACATCTCTGGGGTTGTCAGTGCGACCAATTTTGAGCAGTTCGCGCTGAAAACCGGCAGTGGCAACGACACCGTACTCCAAACGGGAATCGTCAATGGCGCTGTCCTGCGGGCCAATGACTCGATCCAAACAAATGCAGGCAACGACACCATTAACGCTGGACTGGGTTTGGACTCTGTTTATGGGGGCGATGGGATTGACCATCTGATCTTGGACTACTCTGTGGGCGATACGGGTACGGGTATGACTTTTGCGGGAGGTAGCCAGTTTGGCTCTGCCGAGCGAAAAGTCAGCAGTACAAACAGCACTCGCTTAGATTCCATTTATTTTGACTACATCGAGCAGTTTACTGTCACCGGCACTAGCAAAGATGACATCCTCGACCTTTACACTCCAAACAGTACGATTCGTGCGGGGGCTGGTAATGACCAAGTTAGAGTAGGGGGGTCTAATTGGCTGCTTATTGCGGGTAATGTTGGCACGCTGGATGGCGGTGCTGGCTTCGACTTCCTTAAGCTCAACCTTGCCAATCAAACGGCCAATCTCACCCTCACCAATCTTCTAGATATCAACATCTCTGGAGTTGTCAGGGCGACCAATTTTGAGCGGTTCGAGCTAACAACCGGCAGTGGTAACGACACTGTACTCCAAACTGGAATCGTCAATGGCGCTGTCCTGCGGGCCAATGACACCATCACTACAGGTGCAGGCAACGACACCATTAACGCTGGACTCGGTTTTGACTCGGTTTATGGGGGGTATCTAGGTCTTGACCATCTGATCTTGGATTACTCTGTGGGCGACACGGGTACAGGTATGACATTTCAGGGGAGTACCCTGTATGGCACTGCCTCGCGAAACGTCAGCAGCCCTAACTCCGCTCTCTTGGATTTCGTCGAGTTTAGTGGTATTGAGCGGTTTACTGTCACCGGCACGAGCAAAAATGACACTATCAGTGGTGCTTCTGGCAATGACATTATCAATGCTGGCGCTGGCAATGACATCCTTACAGGTCAAGCAGGCGGCGATATTCTGACTGGAGGGAATGGAAATGACACCTTTAAGTATGAAGATCGTAGTTATTCTCTGTTGTCCAACTATGATGTCATTAAAGACTTTGTAATTGGCAGCGATATCATCGACGGTACCAACGCTGTCGCAGCAGCCCAAGTCAAAAAACTCGGCAGTGTTAGCGCCTTGACTGAAACTGCCATCAAACAAGTTTTAACTGCAACGAACTTTAGTCAATTTGGTGCTTCTACTTTTCAATTTAACAATCGCACCTTCTTGGGACTGAATGATGGAACGGCTGGATTCTCTGCCAGTACGGATGCCATCATTGAAATTACTGGATTTACAGGCAATCTGGCTAATCTAGCGATCGCCTAGAACGCCGATACAGAAACAGGGTTTCCGCTCAAATTTGCTGACAGCACTTACGAGAAACCCTGTTTCTAGCAATACTGAATCGGTGTTCTAGGATATAACCTCAACCAGAAATGTTGAATGGTACATTAGACCTCTCCAACAAAGAATCTCAAAGACAGGCGAGACGCCTATCCCACAAGAGTTTTTGGAGAAGTCTATTAGACCTCTCTAATTGTAAAGGGCAAGGCGGAACAAATTAACAATCTAGTTGCGATATTGCACAATTAATTAGCTGGAATGATTAAATCGACCCATCTATAAAGAAACTACTTTGCGCTCGCGGAAAAACTTACCGCTATGACCCTAACCTAGACCCCGAATTGGCGATCGATCTGCTTCTGCTATATGGAGGCATCTATTTTCGGCTGTTGGTGGGGCACTTACCGCTGGATGAAAGATTTGCCGAGGAGTTACCGCGATTGGCGATCGCAACGCTTCGCGAACGGCACTAAGAGCAATTATCTATCGCCAATTGTCTCGATTGCTTCAGTAAATCTTGGTGTTTTCATCTTGGATAAAATATCGTTCAATACAACTCTGGTATCGATGAAAATAAGTTGTACCCAAGAAATTTTGATAAAATCTACGCCAAACTGAATCAAGAGAGGTCGAAATGACGGACACTACAAAAATCACACAGACAGAGGTTTTCCTTTCCACACCTGACGGACAAATGCCAGCTTTTCTGTTTACCCATCCTGAAGGCGATCGCAAACCAGCCGTTCTCTTGCTCATGGAAGCATTTGGTTTAACGCCGCATATTCAAGATGTAGCAACCCGAATTGCCAACGAAGGTTACGTTGTTCTTGCGCCCGATTTATATTACCGCGAGTTGCCCAACAATAAGTTTGGCTATGACGAGGTAGAGCAAGCAATGGTGATGATGTGGCGTTTGGATTTCGGAAAACCGATTGAGGAAGATATTCGGACAGCTTTAATGTTTTTGAAGTCTCGATCGGATGTGTATCCCGATCGGATTGGAGTTACTGGATTCTGCTTGGGGGGTGGATTAACCTTCATGACGGCTGTCAAGTTATCGACTGAGATTGCGGCAGCAGCACCCTTTTATGGCATGGTTTTAGATGAGTGGATTGAGGCAGTGAAAGATACTACAATACCCATCTACTTGTTCTTTGGGGGTGTAGATCCGTTCATTCCGCGCGATCGCATTCACCAAATTGAATCTCGCTTTCAGGAACTCGGAAAAGAATACAAACTGAAACTTTATCCAGATGCCGATCATGGCTTTTTCTGCAACGAGCGGTCTTCATATAATCCAATAGCAGCAGCGGATTCTTGGTCTGAACTCCGGCAATTCTTTCGCCAACACCTATATTCATTCGAGAGCCATCCTTAGCTGAAGCCAAAACTGCAAAGCGATACCTATCGGTCTTTGTCGCAACCAGCAGCATTGATTCGTCTAATGGGTGAACGCCTTTTTACAAAGCAGGAGATTGGTAATACAATTGGGCTTATTTATCAAGTTGTCGAGCTTTTTGCATGACAGACTCAATATACTCAGTTTTTCCCGCTGTGTATGCTTCGCGATCGCTAGAAAAGCGTTGAGCAAGATTGTACTTTAATTGGGCATAACGAGCCGCTTCATCTGGATGCTGGCAAAGATAGTCTCGAAATATCAAACGCTCCCACAAAACACTATCTGGCTCGACCATGTGGATGTGATGAGTGCGCGGACTATTAGGCGGTAACCCTTTAACAAAAAACATCCGTTGAGGGTCGGGATTCTCCAACCAATAAGCATAGCCTAACTGCTCTAGCGGAGAAACTGCAACTTGTTTTGCCTTTGCTAGCAAACGTACCCCTATCAATATATCTACGATTGGTTTTGCAGCTAACCCTGGAACGGCTGTGCTACCAAAATGCTCAATGCGGGTAACAATATTTCTATCTAAAACTGCTCGAATACATGCAGATTCTTGCTCAAAAGATAGTACCCAGTTTGGATTGTATTCAGCGATAATAACTTCATCCATTGGGAAACTGACATCAAGCTGTAAAAACTGGAAAATCGAAGCCAGTTGATGCAGACGACTTTGACTATTGAAATATCTCACGCTGTTCGCTCGTAATGACGAGTTGAATAACAGCAATAACGGCACACAAAATAATTACAGCCATTGATACTGGAACTGTAAATTGATGATACCCATTCAAATAAAATCTAGTAGGGATTAAGAAAGTTAGTAGCCCTAATGACGATAAAAAACATGAGTATTAGTAACCACTTTTCTTCTTGAGAAGTACAGATTTAAAGCCAACGAGCAGCACAGGAACGATCGCCAGATTGAAAATATCGAAGAACTGTACCCCGCCAGGAACAAGGAACATCTCCCATTCTCTCCAATAAGCAGCATCTATTTGATGAGTTATTAATAAGCTTAGTGTAACAATGTAAACTAGTTCCAGCATGAGTTTCTGTTTCCTATCTAGAGATGCAGATCGTCGAAAAGGTTAAGCTTTCAATTTACAACTTCACCACGCTGCAAAGCAAGTACGACCGCTTGAGTTCGATTTCTGAGTCCCAACTTAGTCAACAGATGCGCGATCTGAAGTTTTGCCGTACCTTCGGAAATATTCAACCCAATCGCGATCGCAGATTTTTTGTCTCATCTGGCAACGCGACAATACTTCGGCTGACAAAATTTTGAATATTTACAAGAGGCTTTATGATATTGACAAACTCCTCACTTTCCACATTAAAACTTTTCGCGGCACTAGGCTGTGGACTGGTTGCAGGTGTCTTTTTCGCGTTTTCCACCTTCGTGATGCCTGCCCTTGCCAAACTCCAACCTGCCCAGGGTATCGCTGCCATGCAGTCGATCAATATTGCAGCCATCAATCCGTTATTCATGTTTGCGATCTTTGGAACAGCAGCAGCTTGTCTCTTTTTAGCGATCGCTTCATTATTCAAGTGGCATCAACCAGATACAGCCTTTATTCTCATCAGCAGTTTGCTTTATCTCGTTGGTGTAGTTGGAGTAACGATCGCCTTCAATGTACCGTTAAATGATGCACTGGCGATCGCTAAACCAAACAGCGCTGAGGGTGCGAGAATATGGGCTAACTACCTGACCAATTGGACATTCTGGAATCACGTTCGGACAGTAGCATCGTTAGCAGCAGCGACTTTGCTAACGATGGCTCTCTATTAAAGTCAAAGTTAGTTATTTCCCATTTCTCATCAATATTCAGTTAGGAAACTCCAGCACCGGCGGATTGAATTAACCGATTGGGAGCATATCCAACAGGTTTATTCCCAACAGCAACTCCGCCATGAATCATCCCCTGAATTTCGCTGCCAAAGAAGCTGTAAGGGAATTGAGAATCGGGACGACTGACGAGTTCTAAACGGTTAGCTAGTTCGCTGGGAATCTCAAATTCTAATGCTTTGAGATTGTCTTCTAGCTGAGATAATTTTGTCGCACCTACGATAACTGAAGCAATGCCGGGGCGATTAGCTGTCCAATTTACTGCCACCTGCGCCATACTGCGACCTAATTCTTTCGCAACTTGTTCTAGTTCTGATACGATTTTCCAGTTGCGATCGCTAATTTTCTGAAACGCCGGATTCGAGATTCCTTTCACGGTTTCTAATCTTCCTTCACCTGTATAACTGCCTTCGCTAGGTTTATATTTTCCGCTCAACAAACCACTGGCTAAAGGACTCCAAACCATAATTCCCATGCCCAATTCTATGCCCAAAGGTACAAATTCTCGCTCAATATTTCGCTCTACTAAGGAGTATTCCAACTGTAAACTAGAAACTGGTTCGTAGCCGCGCCATTCTGCTAAAGTTTGGGCGCGTGCAGCATACCAAGCAGGCGTATCGCTCAATCCAATATGGCGCACTTTACCAGATCGAACTAAATCATCTAGCGATCGCATCACTTCTTCAGCCGGGGTGATAGTATCCCAAGTGTGAAGAATGTAGAGATCGATGTAATCTGTTCCCAAGCGCTTCAGCGAGCCTTCCACTGCCCGCATAATGTTTTTACGACCATTACCGCCTGCGTTAGGATTGCCTGGTTCGCCGTTGTAGCTGAACTTAGTGGCGATGACTGTGCGATCGCGCAGATTCCTTTCGGCAATAAATTTCCCCAACCAAGTTTCGCTGGTTCCACCCGTGTAAAGATCGGCGGTATCGATGAAATTTCCACCCGCATCCACATAGGTGTTAAACAGTTGGCGGGCAGTGTCTTCATCAGAACCCCAGCCCCATTCCGTACCAAACGTCATCGTGCCTAGCGATAAACGGCTCACGCGCAATCCAGAACGTCCTAGCGTGTAGTAAGAATTGAGAGACATAACTACTCCTTGATTCAAAGAAAGAATTAAATGTTAGCTAGCTTCATTTCTGAGTAGAGATGGAACTTGTCCGATTATTGGGTTTCGTTTAGCATCAGAACCAGCATACAACAAAGCAGGAATTGAGAAATATCTATGGTGCAAATAGACCGAACTAACAATGCGATCGTTGGACTAGATTTATACGCAGTTGCAGAACGCCATCAATCGGGTTTGGTTAAGGCAATCGTCGAAGAGCAAATCCAAGCTTGGAAGTCTAATCCTTATTTTTTGTCAGCCAGCGTACATCAAAGTTTGGATGGAGTTCGCGTTTTCACCTATAGCCAATGGCAACCTAAATTCGATCATCGTAGCTTGCCGCGTCCTGCTATTTTTGGAGAATTTTTTCCTCCTGATTCTTTACAACTAGAAGTTTCTGCTAGTAGGTCAGTATCGGCGGAAGTGGAAATTGTTACAGGCGATCGCATTACACATCTAGCTGAGTTTCGTATGATACCAGCGAACCAACCAGAAATGGTAAAGCGAACAACGGCTGAACTGGAGCGAGCAATGAATAATTCCCCAGGGCTAATTTCTGCAACATTTCACCGCAGTCTTGACGGCATAAGGATGTTTAATTACGGTCAATGGGAAAGCAAAGAAGCATTTGAAGCCATTCTCAAGCAACCAGGATTTAACCCAGACAAGCCATATTGGGAAGGTTTAGCTCGCAATGAATTCCATTTATACAATGTCGTTCACGTTGCATCAGTCAGCTAACAATTGGGTGCTACTGAGTCAGATGTTAAACATACTAACCTAGTCCGCCGCCATCAATACTCAAGTTGGCACCAGAAACATAGGATGCGGCATCGGAAGCCAACCAGAGAACCATATTAGCAACTTCTGCTGTTGTGCCAGCGCGTTTGCTGGGATAGGGGGCGAGAAGTTGTTCTTCTGTGACTTTCCAATCTCGTTTGACCCGAGCGAGCATAGGTGTATTAATGGCTCCAGGAGAAACAGCATTAATGCGAATCTTTTTGCCGTATTCTTGCGCCGCCATCTTGGTCATGTGAATCACAGCGGCTTTGCTAGCACCATAACCGACGATGTTAGGAAAGGCTCGATGACCGCCAATACTTGCTATGTTGATAATTGAACCACCGCCAGATTTCAACATATGGGGGATTTCGTATTTCATTCCGAGAAAAACGCCACGGGCATTAGTATTCATTAAATCGTCGAATTCTGCGATCGCGGTGTCGGCAATTGGCTGGGGTGGATAATCAATTCCGGCATTGTTAAAAGCAATATCCAGCCGCCCATATTTTGCCACGCAAGCATCAACAAATCCTTTCACATCTTCAGCTTTACGAACATCTGCCCGCATATAGGTCGCTTCTCCACCCCGCGCCCGAATATCTCGTTCTACCTGCGCTCCCAAATTCTCGCGACGACCGCAGAAAAAGACTTTAGCACCTTGTTGAGCAAAAGCTTCGGCGGTGGTTTTACCAATTCCAGAAGTTGCCCCAGTAATCAAAACTACTTTTCCAGCAAATTCACCTTGGGGGTTAATTGTACTAGCTAATTGGGTAGCATTCTGAGGATTGGGGTTAGATTCTGGAGTCGCTGCATTAGCCAAGCTTTTTGTCGATATGGCAGCGGCAAGTCCGGCGAATCCTGTAGCTAGAATGTTGCGACGCGAGAATGACATCATAACCTCCTAAAGTGCGATAAAAAAGGGCGAGAAATGAGCAGACGAATTTAGAATGACGATTGTAAATGCTTGGCGATCGCTGAAATCGATGCGTCAACTGTAGCTGGCTGGTCGTAGAAGTCGAATTGAGTGCGATCGCTCAACCATTCAAACTGTTTATTCTGACCGGGAATCGCCGCAAAAAACTGCCGCGCACCGTGGGGAATTGCCGCTTTCTCGCTATGGATAAACAGCGTCGGAACTTTGATCTGCTGGGCAACGGGCATAGGATTAAACGTCAACCATTGCGCCCAGGATGCGATCGCAAATCGATTTTCCCACTGGGGAATCGCACCTCGTTGGGGATTTTGATAGTAGTCAATATCGCCATACATTACGGCTGTTTTGTCTGTCTTACTGGTTGCCAAAACGTAATCTGCTTGTCCAGTTTGCTGGAATTTCTTTTCCGCTGCTCGACCCTTGGCAATCAGGTTTTCTACTGCTGTTCTGCCGCCATATACAGTGTCAACAATTTGAGGCTCGTGAATCCACGGGGCAACGGTAATCAAAGACTTAATTCGAGAATCTTCTGCCGTAGCAACTGCCATGTAACCCGCACTCGCACAGATGCCCAATCCGGCAATCCGATTTGCATCTACAGCATCAACAGTTTGCAGAAAAGAAACGGCGTTTTTAATGTCAGCAATTTTAACGGTAGGAGACTCGAAACTCCGCAAATTACCGCCACTTTCACCCCAGGAACGAAAGTCGAAAGCAAAAGCAGCAAATCCCCGATCCGCTAATTTCTGGGCGTACAATGCAGGCATTTGCTCTTTGATGGTCATCCAAGCACCCGTGACAATTACCGTCGGCAGTTTGTCACCCGGTTTGTAATTAGCAGGCAGGTAAAGATTGCCCACTAAAGTTTCGCCTTCGCTTTGAAACGTGACGCGATTGATACCCGGTTGTAGTGCGGAACGTTGACTCACCAGAGTCGAAGGAGAATTTTGAGGTGCAAAAGACGCTTGAGAATGAACGGAAGCGGCGGTGACGGCAGTAGCGCTACCTACAACGATTAGAGAAATGGCCCACAAGCGAGAAGGTAATTTCACGATCGATACTCCTGAATCAACTTTCATGCTCTTAATGTACGGAATGAGCCATTGGCAGAGATATTGAATTCTTGCGCGGAGTTATCAAAATCTTGCTGAACCTCAACTTGTGGCTGGGTAAACGGGCTAACATAATGCAGTGCAAAGCTTTCAACTTGAGCAATTGTGTCTATACGAGTGCTGCTGACCGAGAGGCTTTCATAATGAGTCGTATTGTTTTAACCACCATCAGGTCTTTTGGCGATCTGCATCCCAAAATTGCGATCGCCCTCGAATTGCGAAAGCGCGGTCATGATGTGGTATTTGCAACGCACAAAGAATACCAAGATAAAATTGCAGCCGTGACGGGGTGACAACTATGGCTAGAAAGTCTGCCTGATGAGCTTTGCAGCTCTCTGACCCCGTTGATAATAGGGTCGCTTGTGGGGGCTTAAGTTCATTAACTTGAGAGTGAAAACAGCTAGCCAATCTAAAGATTCAACCCAAGCCATTCCGTGTAGTCCAATGTAAAAATTGCTGTGTCGCCGTTGTCTACGCCTGGGTTCTTTGACCCGACTTACATATTTTACCTGACCTTTTTTACGAATTTTTTCGCCTGACATTGTGGAGAGGCTATAAGCCATAGTAATCAGCAGAACGGAGCCTCAGGACAGAGCGATCGCGGATTGGGGGCTGGATCTAGGACAAAAGCTTCCTGGAGTTTCTCAGCATTACTAAAGTTACTTCACTGAGTCTTTTTAATATCAAACTCAGCAGACAGACACCCATAAAATAAATGGGAAACATAATAATTATTGGCCCCCGAAACAAGATAAAGTCGAAATGAATTAGAAATGTATTATGAATCAAAAAAAGTTCAAAAGAAATCCATCCTAAAAAACTGAGTATTGGAGAAAAACGTTGCCACTTTAGCATTAAAGCTAATACTAGAGTAAGACTAGAGGTGATTAGAACATTAGCTAAGCTCCGGGAAGCAGACCAGTACATGCGGGATAGAGTTTCATCCAAATTATTCTCTTGTAATATATTGCTAAGGTAATTGAAGTATATGATTGAAAAAACGATAGTACAAGAAATAACTTCTAGAGAAACTGACTGTCTATTTTTTTGATTACATATAAATATATTAGGTATGCACTTGAGATTATTAAAGATAATACTGCTATCGAAATAATTGTTTGATAGGACTGAAATTTTAAGGTTTTTGCTAACCAGAATGAAAGTCCAGCTAGTAATACTAAGCTAGTTAAAAAGACAAAAATTATTTTGAGGCGACATCGGAGTAACTTGCCAATTTTATCTGTAACAGTGGAGTTGTTTAATCCTAGCCAGCATCCGAAAGGAAAACTGAACGCATTACCCTTAGCTACATAAGGCATGTCAGGAATTGTAATAATGGCCAAGGAAAAACCAAGTAAAAAAAATAGTTTTTGCTGGTCATAAAGATTTAGCCTGATGTATAGCAGACAATACCAAGACAGGATAAAGATAATAAACCACATTTTCCTATCCAGGCTTTCCATAGCAAATAATATTCTCGGCATTTCCAATAGGAAGCTATTCTCCATGCTCGGCGTGAAAATTACATAGAGTGCTAGCAGTAAGGACAGTGCGTATATCAAGGGAATAAATATAACGATTATCTTTTTTATGATAAATATTAATTCCTCTTGCTTGGATAGATAGGCAAGTTCCATAACCAGAAAAGATAAAGAAAATAGCAACCCCAACCATACCAAATTCCGACCAAATCATGTAGAGGGATGGTGACGGTTCAGTGTAGTAGCATAGATGATTAAAAATGATGAATAAAATTGCCAAGCCTTTAATTTGATTCCTTTGCAGGATAGAGAGAGGAAAGTCTCCAATATTTTTCTGGAGCGTTAAGAGGAATAGCCCCAGAAAAACAATAACCATAAAAATATCAAAATGAGGATTGTCGAGAGGAAGTTTAGTTTGGTAGTGATTGGTAAATGTAAGTAACATGTTCATAAATTAAGTCAGCTTTATTGCATGAATCTTTCAAAGTTACTAGAGCCTCGATGTTCCACAAATTTAACCCATTTTGTGTGTTCTTTGCTAGCGGGTGTGGTAGGCATTCCCAGCAATCCGCAGCCGCGAACAGAGTATAGCACGTTATCCCAGCGTTACCCCAATTCTTAGCGCAGTATCCCGATCTCAAGGTCGATGTGTCGCTGACGAATCGGATGGTGGATCTGATCGAAGAAAGAGTAGATGCGGTTGTGCGGATTGGAATGGGGCGCGATAGCAGCTTGATTATGCAGCCCCTGGCAATGGCAAAATTCATCGTCTGTGCCGCTTCCAGCTATCTTGAAAGATACGGAACTCCTCAAGCGATCGCCGACTTGAAAAATCACAATTGCCTTGCTTTTATTTCAGCTTGGACGGGCAAAAGTTACGATTGGCGATTTCAACAGGAGGGTGAAGAAATTTTGCAACCCGTGCAGGGCAACATTCGCCTAGAGAACGGTGAAGCATTGTTAGAAACTGCGATCGCGGGCGTGGGTATTGCCCAACTTTATAACTACGTCGCAGCACAAGCGATTGCCGATGGAAAACTCAAACCGATTCTACAAAATGTTGCACCGCCAGGAGCGCCTATTTCGGTGGTTTATCCACAAAAACGCCATCTTTCTGCTAAAGTTCACGTCTTTGTAGAGTTCATGCAGGTACTCATGGCACAGTTAAAGCAAAAGGAAATTGTTTATTAAAGCTTCCAGAGTAGATCCTGACTCAGTAGCCAACCGATGGCTTTCGGCTTTTTGACGAAGGCGTGCATGTCCGCGCGAATTACTGAAATCAGAAAGCAAAAGGGTAAACTGAGAAAGCAAAGAGCCGTTTCGCTTGCGTCAAATACCAAAATAAATGCGCGAATTACTGAAATGAGAAAGCGAACGGGCAAAATGAGCAAGTAAATTGCCATAAAGCTTGCGGAAAATACCAAAATGACTGCGCGAATTACTGAAATGAGAAAGCGAACGGGCAAAATGATAAAGCAGATTGCCTGCGTGAGTATTGCCAGCTCGTTATGTCGCTTACGCTACAACTTAACTGCCTTTAGTTTTTCTGGATTGACAACTGCAAAAATTGCTTGGATGGTTTCACCTGAAAATTCAAAACTAAAAGTGCTTTGAGGTTTCCCTTCCACAGTATTCAAAATTCCAAGTTGATGATTAATCAGAACAATTCGAGGACTGAATGTAGGGATAAGCCGACTCCGCCGAATTGCGACTAAGAAGCGAGCTACTTTTTGACAACCCTTTAACGGTCGCTGTGCTGCTGTTACTTGACCACCCCCATCTGAGAACAAGGTGATATCTTCTGCCATGAGTGCAATGAGTTTATGCAGATCGCCTTGATTCCAACTAATCAAAAACTGTTCGATAATTTCCTCTTTTTGTTGAAGAGATAGGCTGATGCGGGGTCTGCGAATCACCAGATGTTGACGCGCACGACGCACAATTTGACGGCAATTCGGAATGCTTTTGCCAACCGTTTTAGCAATCTCTGAGTAATCATAGTCAAAAACTTCGCGCAACAAAAAGATTGCTCGTTCGGTTGGTGATAAACATTCCAGCAGCATGAGAAATGCAAAGGATAACGACTCTGCCAATTCAGCATTGTCTCCCAGATCGTTAATCGCTTCAGTCATCAAAGGTTCTGGCAACCAAATCCCGACATATTTCTCTCTTTGTACGCGAACAGAACGAAGCCGATCGATACACAAACGGGTGATGAGAGTTGATAGATATGCTTTGGGAGATTGGGCGATAGCTTGGGTCAATTGCCAACGTATCCAGGCTTCCTGCACCATATCTTCTGCATCGGTGGCACTACCAAGCATCCGATAGGCGATCGCAAATAGCAAGGAACGATGTTGATTGAATATCTCGAGGCGTTCCATAGTCTACCAGTCCGTCGCTAACTTCATCAATTTGGCTCGCGCAGTTGCAATCTCTCTTTGCCGAATTTCGTCTGACATAAATTGAGCGGGTACGGGTACAACCGTTACATCATCAATTCCGATGAATCCCAACAGCGATCGCAAATAAGTATCGCAGAAATTCATTTTACCGAGGGGCGTACCGACAACAAAATTTCCGGCGCTTGGCGTAATGATGAGGGCTTTTTTACCCTTTGCCAGTCCTTCAAAGGTATAAGTTGCCAGCTCGAAGGTAAAGGTGCGATTGATTCGCACAACATTATCCAAATATGCCTTTAGAGTAGATGGAATACTAAAGTTATACATGGGCACGCCCAGCAAGAGACGATCTGCCCAGAGTAACTCTTCAATCAATTTCTCTGATTCAGTTAATGCGGCTGTCATTTGGTGCGTTCGCTCTTCTGGCAAAGTGTAATTCGCCTTTGTCCAAAGTCCTGTAGGATGAGCAGGTGGATCGATCCCAACATCGCGCTTTTTGTGCTGAATCCCTTCAGCAGTCATTTGCCAAGCTTGGACAAACTCATCGCTCAAGGATCGCGAAATGGAACCTTCTTGGCGAACGCTCGATTGAATCTCAAGCAACCTCATAGTCGATCCTTCGTTCTACAACCTCTATTGATTAAGACGAAAGACGGCTGCTACTTGTGACAGACTTGCCAAACGAGAATGACTGCGCGAATTACTGAAATTAGAAAGCGAAGAGGTAAACTCAGAAAGCAAACAACCGTTTCGCTTGCGGAAAATACCAAAATATATGCGTGAATTACTGAAATCAGAAAGCAAACGGGCAAAATGAGCAAGTAAATTGCCATTTGACTTACGGAAAATACCAAAATGAATATGCAAATGACTGAAATCAGAAAGCGAACAGGCAAAATGCGTATTCTAAATGCAGAGATCGCAACTATCACTACTTGAATATTTTTATTAATTTTGCGAAGGGATACCAGAGGTTTGACACTAGCTAGTTGCTCCAGATAAGGTTAATTTTTGACCTTTGCAAACGGTTAACACTGGAGTTCCCCATGATCCGACCGACAACCCCCGATGATTCGGCGGCGCTGATCGCGCTGGCTGTAGCGGCAGGGATGTTCCCCGCGAACGAAACCGAGGCGCTGGGCAAAGTTCTGGCGGACTACTTCACCGGCAACCTCGACGACGGTCACGTTTGGGTTACCGACGAGGAGGAGGGTGAGCCGTGCGGGGTCGCCTACTACGCGCCAGATCCGATGGCGGATCGGACGTGGTATTTGTATATGATCGCTGTGCATCCGGACTGTCAGAGACAGGGGCGCGGAACGGCGCTGATACAGCATGTGGAAAATGCATTGCGATCGCGCGGCGAGCGGCTGTTGCTGGTCGAGACATCGGGGTTGGCGAAATACGATCGCGCGCGGGCGTTCTACATCAATTGTGGCTTCGAGCAGGAGGCGCGCATCCGCGACTACTGGGCGGCGGGCGATGATAAGGTCGTGTTCCGCAAAGCGTTGAACGCGGACTAGAGCATTTGATTGAGCTTTTTTTGTGGAAGAATTGGCAATATTTTAGTTTCGCTGCGTAAGTCTTACAGCAAATTGCCAGCGAGTGACGTACAGCCATTCGGCTGAGTTGGTCAAGCGCGCAGCCATTTTTGCTGCGCGCTTGACCAACTTTCGGTGTACCTCATACGGCTAAAATTTGCTGTAATATCATGTCCGTTGAATTGCCCATAATCAAAAAATCTCACCCAGTCGTTGCGTAGGGACACGGCATCATAGGTATCTCGGACAAACAGATAACGTTAATCGTGCCGTGTCCCGGCTCCCGATTATGGGTAATCGACCTGACATAATATAAATCAGCCTTGCGTCACACTAATCTACAGCCTTCAGATAGAGTTTTACGTCGCTACTTTTTACTACTATCAACAACGACTGAGGCGCGAGGAAGTTTCATGAGAGCAGAAATATCCGCAGTCTGGGACAAGATTCAAAGCATGATTAATGACTTTATTGTCCTGCTGCCAAATATGGTGTTGGCGTTAATTGTTTTTGCCATCTTTTTCTTTGTGGGCAGGGCGATTAAGAGACTGGTCAGACGGGTTACCCGCAACCACCGCCAAGCCCGGAATTTGGGTCTGGTGTTGGGAAGGTTAGCACAGGGTATTACTGTTCTGGTTGGTTTGTTTGTGGCATTGTCGATTGTAATTCCCACATTTAGAGCAGGCGATTTGGTGCAACTGCTGGGAATTAGCGGGGTAGCGATTGGTTTTGCTTTTCGCGATATCTTACAAAACTTCCTAGCTGGCATCCTAATTCTTTTGACGGAACCGTTTCGCATCAATGACCAAATTGTGTTTAAAGACTTTGAGGGAACGGTAGAAAATATTGAGACTCGCGCTACAACAATTAAAACTTATGATGGTCGCCGGATTGTAATTCCCAATGCCGAATTGTTCACCAATTCTGTGACTGTGAACACCGCGTTTGATAAACGCCGCATGGAATACGACATTGGCATTGGTTACGGCGACGATATTGACCGAGCCAAACATTTAATGCTGGAAGCAATGCACAGTGTGGAGCAGGTTTTAAAAGACCCGGCTCCTGATGTACTGGTGATGGATCTTGCTGAAAGTACGGTCAATATTCGCGCCCGATGGTGGATCAACCCGCCGCGATGGGCAGATGCACTTGACTCGCGGGACAAGGTGCTTTCTGCGATTAAGAAAAAGCTGATTGCTAATGGCATTGACTTGCCCTTTCCGACGCAGCAAATTTTGTTTCACGACCAAACCGAAGAAACCGATGGCGATCGCTCTCGTCAACGGGAAGGATGGCCCGCTGGTAATGGCGAAGTTCCCAAACCCCGCAGCATTGGAGGTTCTCTGCGGAAACTGGTTGAATTACAAGCGCAACAAGATGGCAACGGACAATCTTAACCCCAGCACAACTTATGAAAAATGTCAAGTTGAGCAAACTTTGGGATTCGCTCCACTCTAGCTATTGGTTTATCCCGACATTGATGGCGGTGGGGTCGATGATTTTAGCACTCGCAATGCTAACACTCGATCGCACAGGGAATACACCAAACTGGGGGTGGATTTACACGGGTGGAAGCGATGGTGCGCGCGCGCTTCTTTCATCGGTTGCGGGTTCAATGGTCAGCGTTGTTGCTACAGCTTTTTCCATTACTATTGTGGCGCTGACTCTGGCGAGTTCAAATTTTGGCCCCCGATTGCTGCGTAATTTTATGCAAGATACCGGCAATCAAATCGTGCTTGGTACTTTCATCGCCACGTTTATTTACTCTTTACTCGTACTGCGGACAATTCATTCAGAAGGAGAAGAATACAACGAGTTTGTACCCCAACTCTCGGTTACCGTTGGTACCGCGCTGGCAATTGCCAGTATCGGCGTGCTAATTTACTTTATCCATCATGCTTCAACGATTATTCAAGCGTCCCACGTCATTACTCAAGTTAGTGCAGATTTAGACAAAGCAATAGATAGACTATTCCCCGAAAAAATCGGCGAGGATAAAGCTAACCACCCGCGACAAGTTGGAGAAATACCCGCAAATTTTGACTTAGAAGCCAGTCCAATCAAAGCCACTGGGGATGGTTATTTGCAAGCAATTGATGACGAGGAATTAATGAAAATTGCCCGGCAGTACAATCTGCTTGTACGTGTTAAAAATCGACCGGGAAAGTTTATCGTCAAAGGCAGCGATTTAGCGATGGTTTTGCCGGGAGAACGGGTGAATCAGAACCTGAACCAACAGATTAACGATGCTTTTATTCTGGGCAAAGAGCGAACTGAATATCAGGATGTACAATTTCCGATCGATCAGTTAGTTGAAATTGCCTTGCGTGCGATTTCTCCTGGTATCAACGATCCGTTTACCGCAATTCGGTGCATCGACCGACTTAGTGCCGGATTATCTCGCCTCGCTCAAAGAGATTTTCCCTCCCCCTATCGCTACGACGATGAGCATAATTTGCGCGTCATAGCTCTTGGAGTGACGTTTGAAAAGTTAGTTGATAGTGCCTTTAACCAAATTCGCCAGTACAGTAAACCAGATGTCGCGGTGACGATTCGCTTGTTAGAAGCTATAGCTTGCATCGCTACTTACACCCGCAATTCCAAACAACGAGAAGCTTTACGCCGTCACGCGGAGATGATTTTAAATAGTAGCCGCAAACAAATTTCCCAGGAGGAAGACCAAAAAGATGTGGAGGAGCGGTATCACCGAGTTATTCAAGCTTTAGAACAGGATTAATTTATATGAACCCTAATACTTTAGCTTTATCCGCAGCGATTGCCATTGGTTTAGCGCTGACACACTTATTTTCCGGCAAATTGCGGTTTACTCCTATCCCTCGCAGTCGCTGGCTTTCAGCGGCGGGTGGGGTTTCGGTTGCTTACGTTTTTGTGCATATTTTACCGGAATTAAATCAGCACCAAGCGGTATTAGAGCAAGTAGAATCAGGGGTGATTTCTTATTTAGAACACCACGTTTATTTAATAGCTTTGTTAGGGTTGACTGTATTTTATGGACTGGAGCGAATGGCAAAATTATCCCGTCAGCGTGGCAAAGGCGATATCACCAGTCCTGGCGTTTTTTGGCTGCACATTGCTTCTTTTTCGATTTACAATGCCCTGATTGGCTATCTGCTGCTGCATCGCGAACAACCGGGCATTACCAATTTGCTGTTGTTTTCTTTTGCAATGGCGCTGCACTTTGTAGTGAATGACTCTGGTTTGCGGGAACACCACAAGCATATTTACGATCGCATCGGACGCTTTCTACTAGCAGCAGCTATTATTGTGGGGTGGGTGTTGGGTAGCGCTACTGAGATTGGAAAAGCTGCAATCGCAGTTTTATTTGCCTTTTTAGCTGGAGGAGTTATTCTCAACGTCCTCAAAGAAGAATTGCCAGAAGAAAGAGAAAGTCGGTTTTGGGCATTTGCCCTTGGTGCTGGAATTTACACCGCTATTTTATTGGCTTTATAGCGAACATTCATCCCACTTAAATGAAAGCCATATCATAAATTTTTCCTCAATCATCTTCCATCAGGTGGATATTTTATTATTGCATCAGACAGACGGCAAGCCTTGGTTAGTTGGATTAAATAGAGAGGAAAGCAAGGTTTTGGAATGTTGAACAGAAAAAATAGACCTTTTGGCCAAGTCAATTTTTAAGACTTTAAATTCCCATTGCTGCAAGAGGGGAGGATTTTATGAAAATCATATCCACAATAGCACTGGCTCTGTTGAGTTCAACCATTTATTTACCGGAAATTGCCCAAGCGGGTCCCAAACCCTCTATCCAAGTAGCTCAACTCAGAGTATTCGCACCAGAGATCGACAGTTTTACCTTGTATCCAGTACAGCGATTAGATCCGGGAACCGAACTCTTTTTTGTCCTGCGAGGAACCCCGTATGCTAGAGCTACCTTGACTATCCCAAATGCGGTGCAAAATCTGCCGATGCGGGAGGTTAGACCGGGAGTTTACGAGGCAAGCTATATTATTCGCGACTGGGATAGAATTTCCGAAAATACAGCGGTGCGGGCAACTTTGCAACGAGGCGATCGCATCAGCAGCACCCGCTTGCAACAACCTCTCGTTGCTGGTTATAGCGATCGCCGCTTTCAATCTTTGTATATTAACCGCTTCACTGCTCAACCCGTACAGCAGTTAAATCCGGGAACCACACTCAATTTCACTTTGATTGGCACTCCCAATGCTACAGCTACTTTCTCGATTGAAGGAGTTGCCTATAACATCCCCATGCGGGAAGTATCCAACGGCGTTTACAGAGGGGGATATACAATCCGCCGCCAAGATTATTTCCCTCGTTCCGCTGGGACAGTTACTGCTAGTTTGCAGTCTGGTAATCAAGTCATTCGTTCGCGTTTAGATCGAGATCTATTTGCTGGCTATGATGATGGCTTCAACACTGCCGAACTGCCGCTAGAAATTATCACTCCCCAAGAAAATGCTCGCGTCAGCGGTAGGGTTGAAGTGCAAGGACGCAGCGCACCAAATGCGACAGTTAATGTCAACGTTCAGGCGACCTCTTCTTTGGCAGGTTTGTTTGGGTTTCAACGGAATATCCTCGAACGCACAATTCGATCCGATGAGCAAGGCAACTTCAGCTTTGCTTTTAATCCCGCCATTTCTATACCAGGAACCAGATACGAGGTGAACCTCAGTGCTACTAGGGGCGATCAAACCAGTGAACAAACTTTGGTACTGTTTCAAAATTGAGCAGTGACCATCGACTATTTGCTCGCCAAAAATCTGGAAAACCCTAACTCAATTTGAAAGATTCCATCAGGAGGTATCTATGTATAAACTCAATCGCTTGCTAAAAAAACCAGGGATATTACAAATCATCTCTGGAACTCTATTAATCGGTCTGCCAACCATTCCTCTTGTTGCATCAGCAACTCCTTATTCTACACTCAACCCCTGTCCTGGCATTTACTACGAAGAACCTTATAACAGTAATGTTCTGGTTCCCCAGGGATGTCCGCCTAATGGGGCAAATCAAAGATTGAGTCAGCAAGGGTTAAGCCAAAATATGGTAACTCCTGTGAGGCGAACGACTGCCATACAACCACCTTTGCCAGAAACCACACAGAGTCCGATTGCCGCTGTCACACCAATGGCAGGTCAGGTAAGCGTGCAATTAAAAAACGACACAAATGCGCCGATTTCCTATCAAGCGATTGGCCATACCGAACCCCGAACGCTAGCAGGTGGAGAAGAAATTGTTCTGCAAAATCTACCAACCCCTGTCACGGTCACAATGGTGCGCGAAGATGGAGGATTGCTCGAAGTTATACCCATGTCTAGTTCTGCAACAGGGTTGCTGGCAATCTCATTGAATGAAAAGACAGACTTTGATGACAACCAAGGGGCTTTAAGAATTCAAACAGATGGTCAAGTCTTTTTGAATTAGGGAGTAAAACGAACCAGTTTATTCAGCAAGAAGGTGTATATTATGAATCAATCAGAATCCTTGTCGCCACCGCTGACCCAACCCGAATTCGTCGCAACTTTTCGCTTTTTCAGTCGGTTTAGCTTCTGGATCCAGTTAGGGTTGGGTGCTGTTTCCGGCATTGCTTTATTATTCGCCATGTTTAGCCGCAACCTGAGCGAACAAACCAATAATGCCGGGATTGGGTTCGGCATATTTTTAGCTATTGTTGGCCTTTTATTGCTGTGCTTTAGAATCTTTTGGGATTTTCGCTATCGGCTTTTAGGCAGACGTTTGCAAGCAGCCAATCCCCAGTTCCAACCCAGCAAGGAAGACATTACTCAAACCTTAAGGATTGGATTAATTTCTAGTTTGGTGGGGCTATTAATCGCGTTTGTGGCCTCTGAAGAAACAGTGGCTGTAGTTTTAGCGAAAACTCTCGCTCAACCGCAAACCATCGCAGCAACTTATACGCCAGAAAATGCGATTCGTTCCCTAGATGTTTTTGTCACCCTGGCAAACGTCAATATGATTGGCGCTCACTTTTTTGGAGCCGTTACTTCTCTGGGGTTACTCAATTGGGTAGAGGAGTAGTTAGCAGGATAAGCGATATGCCGACCGCACGAGTAGAGCGAACGCAGTCCACAATCTTTAATAAACAGGACTTACGCTCATATTCCCGGTTTCTCCGAAAAATCCTTGGGAAAGGGAACCAGAGATATGCATACCCTAGCTAGGGCGAACGACTCAGAAACCGGGTTCTTTTCTGGTCGTGCGTAAGTCCTGATAAAGATGGCTTCTTCCGCTGCGTAGGCACAGGGCAGGATAGAAATTTCGGAAAAACAGATAACGTTAATAATGCCGTGTCCCTACTCCTAATTAAGGGTAATCGACCGGACAATATATCATGGAAAAACCCCGGTTTAAAAACACGGGGTTTTCGCTAACTGCTCTATAAAAACTAAATTTTGATCGCAAAACTAGCGACGTGGACTATTAGGAATGTACCTAGCAGCCTCCTGGTCTGGAAGCGGTTCTATCTGACCTTGATTGACCAAAGCTTGATGAATTAGCGCCGTAGCACTCCCCCGACTGAGCAACTCGTGAGGATTAAGAACTCTCGGATCTGGATAGTTGACCACTATATTTGCCTGGGTCGCTGCTGCAACTTCATTAACCGCATTTTGAGGAATCCGTTCGGCATCTTGATAATAAGATTGGAGAAACTCTAATGCCGAAATCCTAGAAGGTGCAGTTGCAGTTGTTGTCGTTGTTGGTGGAACAGTTTTAGCAGGCGCAGGCGCAGGCGGCTGCTTCGCTATTACGGGTAATAAAGGCTGCATCAAAAGAGTTCCGGCGAGGGGAAATGCCAAACGATTCCTAGCAATTGTGCGACGTTGATTTACTGGAGTTGGACTTGCTGGAGTCGCAGCAGCTTGATTAGTTGTGGCAACAGGGCGATTGTAATCCATATTTAAACCCCTCATTAACACAACTAATGCTTCTGCCTTAGTCAATGGCTGCTTTGGACGAAACTCATTGCCGGGAAAATCATTCATAAATCCCGTTTCATAAGCTTCTTGAATCGGAGTTTCTGCCCAATAGCCTTGAGGCACATCATTAAAGTAACTTCCACTCGGTATGTTTCTAATCCTTGCTCGCTCAAAAGCTTGGCGGATCATCGCCGAAAATTCATCCCGATCCACAGCCTGTCTTGGTCTAAACGTTCCGTCTGGATATCCGGTAACAATGCCTTTTTCAGCTAAGGATTGAATAAACGGACGCGCCCAGTAATCAGGTGGAACGTCAGGAAATGTCGCTCGAGCTTGTTGAGCTACCACTGGCTGAGAATTTCCTAAAAAACCAGTGGCACCGACACCAAAGGTTAAAGCTAAAAATGCTACACCCATCAACGGCATACGCCAGGGATTAGACATGAGAAAATATCCTCCTTTTTTTGCTATATGTAGGGTGCGTTAGCGATAGCGTAACGCACCCTTACACCTATATGTAGGGTGCGTTAGCGATAGCGTAACGCACCCTTACACCTATATGTAGGGTGCGTTAGCGATAGCGTAACGCACCCTTACACCTATATGTAGGGTGCGATCTTCGCGCAGAGTACGGCACCATGTCACCATATTTATTGTCGTTGCGTAACTCCTGGCGAATTAATTTTGTTCGCATCCGTATTTACGTCTAACTCTTCGCGACGTACTGTGTCTGTTGCCACAACCGTATCTTGTTCAACTTCTTTTCTGACTTGCACTTCCTCGCGCACGAAGGCTTGCTTTTTAATATCGGCAGTTTCTTCGTAAATTTCCAAACGTGCCATTTCTTGTTGCTTGAAGGCGTTATCTGGAGTTACTGGAGTCCCTGCATCTTCTGGAGTAATGCGTTCAATGATAACTCGCTCTTTTTCTACAGGAACCTCGAGTCGTACCGTTTCGGTTTCAACTCGCTTGCCAATTGCTACCTCACCAGCTTTGCGACGGGTTTTATCTGCAACTAATCGTTCTTCATACAGTCTGAGTTTTTGATGATCCCGTTCGTTCATCTGATACAATGCAGGATCTCGCTCGTAAGTATAAGTATCCCGGTCATAAGCAGCATTACTAGCTTGAGAAGAGACAGGATGCGGTGTAGAAACTGGAGGTGATGTTTCTACAGCCATATAAGTTCGAGCAGCTGCGTCTAAAGGTAATGATGCTTCTACTGGTACAGACGCTTCTACCGTTGGAGTCCGATAAATACCCCGCACTTGTTCTTCATAATCGTAATCAACTGCCATTCCATGCTCGTACCTGGGTAGATTTTCGACTTGGTTTTTACTCCGCAAACCTGTAGCGTAAACGCGCCTCGCATTAAAATCAAGGCGACAAAGAGCGATGGGAAGTAAAACTTTTTTGCCAAAAATCCAGGAACCTGTGTCTAGGACAAAATATCGGAAACGTCCTGTCTCATCTACCAGCAGAGTATCGATAGTGCCAATTTTATCATTCGTATTTCCGGCATACACATCCAGCCCTTTGATATCGTCGCCATCAAAAGCTTCTTGGCGGTAGTTGGGATTAAAATCCTCAATTTTGTAAAGTAACATTGTCTTTTCCTGTACTATGTACATCAAGCTATACACCTACTTTAGATAGATATCAGTTCTAATGCTTCCTTCTTGTGAAGGAATTAGATTGTCGATTTAGTGAGTTTTTTAAATGTATCTCTATCTTTGGTTAGATGATTTTTTGGGGGTTTTAAATATAAGTTAAATGGTGCGTTACGCTACCGCTAACGCACCCTACAAATAAGCCATGTAATTAATAGGGTTTCTCAGGTCACCCATTTGGCGGTGCAATTAAATTGCGCGAAAGTCCGAAGCAGTAAGGAATAAACTTGCACTTTGGTTCATGTTTTGCATCGGAGCGAGTGTTTGTGGGTCTGTAAAAGACACAAAAGTTGAAGAATTTATGCTTCCCTGGGATAGATTAGTCGCAATCGTCGGGTCAATCGCTCTAGCTGGAGCTGCAAAAGGTTGAGAGAAATTGTTACTCGAGTCAATTGAATTTCCAGTATTTCCACTATTAGTGATGTCAACGATGCTGGGTTCACTGCTGGAAGTATTGCCTTCATTTGGTTGACTGACTGTCCCTGTAATCGGGTCAAAATTGCTGATTTGTGAATTTAATTGTTGTCCAGTTGTGACTGTGCCGGTAATGGGGAAATCGAAAGATTTTTCATCGGCGTCATTCGTTCCGACGCCCAGCATTCCTTGGAAATTTCCAGCAATACGACCATCTAGTTCAACTGTAATCTGATCTGAAGTGCCGGGAGCGATCGCACTCGGTAAAGTTCCGACAAAGCTAAAACCTCTAGGCAATTCCCAACCATCTAAAAGCAGCGATCCAGTGCCTGTATTTGCGATGGTAAATGTTTGGCGAATCGGAGTCCCTAACCTCGTCGTGCCAAAGTTAATCGCTTCTGTAGCTGTATCTAAAATCTCAACCGTTCCATACCTCACTTCTATTTCTGGCAATCTGTCTGAGTCGGTAAGGTTACTAACAATGCCGCGCAGGGTGAAATCATACGGGTTTCCATTACTGCCATTGTTGCCAAATGACAAAGTACCATTAAAGATGCCCGTATTCTCGGCATTGAGTTTAACTAAGAAATCCTTTTGAGTACCTGCTGCTAACGTGGGACTATCAAAACCACGCACCAAACTGAAACCATTGGGTAAGTTAAGCGTACCCAAGTTAAAGTCAGATGTCCCCCTATTCTTCACAGTTAAAGCCCTAACAACATCGGTGCCAACTGTCGTAATCCCGAAGTGAAGCATACCCGTGTCATCGGGAATTGCGGCATCATTATCGAGTACCACAATCGGTGAGGGGGTTGGGTCTGGGTTTGGGTTTGGGTTTGGGTTTGGGTTTGGCGTGCCGTTGTCGTTATCTACAATAGTCAAAACAGCGCTATTCTGCTCCCCAATTATTGCGTCTCCTGTGGGGGAAAATAAAGTTAGATTAACCGTTTTGTTCCCGTCCACATCTAAATTGTCATACAAGGGAATCGTAACCGTTTTTGGTGCCCGATCTCCATCTGCCCAATTAACTGTAATAAAGCTATTGTCATAATCTTTTGGTGCTGCTAAAGGAGTAGCACCACCAATCGCCGTACCCCCGTTGAGGGCTACTTTTACACTCACTTCCCCAATACTGCTACCCGTGCGCGTAATATTCACCGCAGTCACAGGTGTGCCATCTTCATTAATGCTGAAACTAGGGGCAGAAAATTGTAAAGTGCTGAGGGAAGCTGGGGGTGTAATTGGGTCGGCAATTCCCGGTGGATTAAAGTCAGAAACGGGATCGATTATATCGTTACCTCCCTGAAGAATTGCTAAATACTCGCCCGTCCCTTTGTCTTGAATAATTGTGTTGCCTGCGTAAGCACCGTTGCCTGAAAAAATATTCAGTTCTTCAAACGTCAAACCGCCAATTAATTCAATGACATCTTCACCGGAAGTAAAGTCTAAAATCCAGTCAGCATCGGTCAGGGTGAGACCACCCGTGGTGCGAAAACCGGGAGTATCAAAGCGTCTGCCAATGACAAAAGCATCGTTTCCCGCACCGCCTCTCAGCGTATCTGCACCCAAGTTACCCAACAGGCGGTCATTGCCAGCATCGCCAAACAGTACGTCGTTGCCTTTGCCTCCAAACAGCGTATCGTTGCCATTGCCGCCTGTGACGGTATCATCGCCAGAGTTGCCGCTGATGATATCCTCGCCGTCACCACCCGACAGCACATCCTTCCCTCCTAGACCATACAGCGTATCGTTACCCGCTTCGCCATAGAGGACATCCGCGCTTTGACCGCCAAAATTGGCGTCTTCTCCTTGACCGCCAAATAGCAGGTCATCGCCATCGCCACCAAAGAGGGTATCGTCCCCTAAGTCGCCGTAGAGACTGTCTTTCCCTACATTGCCAAATAAGAGGTCTGCGCCTTGACCTCCCCGAATTAGGTCATCGCCGTCGCCACCTTTGACCGTATCGTTGCCACTATTGGCAATCAGCAAGTCGTTACCATCGCCACCTTGCAGCAAGTCGTCCGCCGCTAAACCATAAAGCGTATCGTTTCCGGCGTCACCATAGAGGACATCCCTGGTAATGCCGCTAAAATTATCCTCTGGTCCAGTACCGCCAAATAGCAGGTCATCTCCATCCCCACCAAAGAGGGTATCGTCGCCTAAGTCACCGTAGAGGGTATCGTCTCCTGAGTCGCCAAATAGCAGGTCTTTATCTTCGCCACCGGATAATAAGTCATTTCCAGCGCGACCAAAAAGTGTGTCATTGCCTGCAAATCCTAACAGGGTGTCGGCATTGGGGGTGCCTTCGAGTAAATCGTTACCGGGTGTGCCGTTAAAAATAGCCATTGCTTCAGCCTCCGCCAATCGGATGCACCGTAAAAGGGATGAGTTGGTTGGTAATATCTAACTTCGATCCTGAGTTATATCTAAGTAATAGAAATCAGTTAAAAGGTAGAAATAAATCCGGGAGCTATCGCGGCTATTACTTTTGAATTATTTTTTCCAAAAATAACTTTATTTAGCAAATAAAATTAAGCAACCTCTACAAAATTAATGCCATCTATAACTAGCTTACGGCGGATTTTCCACTAACTTTATTTAGCAAAATGAGCAGATTTATTACTTTTGATAATTGAAAATGGCAAGTTTAAAATATTCTGCCCAGGGATAGATAACTTAATGATAATTATTAACTTAAATTACAATTTAATGCATGGAAAAAGTAACAACGTAAAGCAGGGATTAATCTTTTATGACATATTATCCAGAGCGACCGGGAAGTCAAGTTGCTGAGCCAATAATCGTCAATCCGGTGGTGGATTACCACGACCGAGTGAGGTGGGGGCCAATTTTGGCAGGAATTGCGCTCGCTATCAGCACTCAACTGCTTTTGAGTGCTTTGGGAATCGCGCTCGGATTAAGCGCGGGTGCGACGGGTGCGGATGCAGGTTCCGTTGGTATTGGGGTGGGAATTTGGTCGATTATCAGTTTGCTGATATCTTTATTTTTGGGCGGTTGGGTGATGGCTACTAGCTGCGGCCCTATGACCAAGAAAACAGCGCTTTTGAATGCGGCAATTCTCTGGGGAACTACGTTAGCACTTAGTGCTTGGTTATTAGCAAGCGGAGTATCGGGTGCTTTTGGCGCTGTCGCTGCTAATGCGGGAGAAATTGCCAATCAAGTACAACAACAGGGTGGCGTTAATATACCGAATCAAGTGCCGAACGTAGACCCAAATCAAGTTCGCGACATTGCTGGTAATACAGCTAAGGCTGCTTGGTCATTTCTACTTGGCTCTTTGCTAGGTTTAGCAGCGGCAATGATTGGTGCTGCTGCTGGCGCGAGCAAACCTCGCGTTTATGCTTGATTGGGGATCAGAAAACCTGAAAATACGACACGAGAAAAGAAACCGGGTTTGTTTGTCAGGCCATCACCTTTGTTTCGACCTGGAGAAACCGGGTTTCTTTGCTTTTATGCCATTGGGATGATGCTTCATTCTTTCTTGGAGAAGATGAGCTATCTCAAAACCTTTTCTAAGGTTTTGGCATAGAGATTTAAAAGGAGATAAAGCGATGCAACAGAAGGGAATCTGGCAAAAATATACAACCTTAACAAGTTCGCTGTTGTTGACGGCAACGGCTTTAGTTGCTCCCTCGTTCGCGGCTGATACAAATCGAACGCAGAATCAAGGTGAATATCTACTAGCGCAAGCATCAGAAAGCTGCCGCCAGGTTATTGCCAGGAATGGCCTTAATGTGCGGCAACAACCGACGGTTAATAGCCAAGCGATTGGCATCATTCGCTCTGGCAGAACTGTGACGATTCAAAATCTTGGGGAGAATGGTTGGATACCAATTACAGCGCCGCTACAAGGCTACGTATATGGTGGTTTACTCGGAGCGTGTGAAGTGGCGACTCCCCCACCTCCTACTAACTGCCGCCGAGTTGCAGCCGTCAGAGGAATTAACGTACATCAAGCACCTTCCACTGATGGGGAAAGTGTTGGAGTCGTCGCGAATGGACGAAGAGTGACGATTGAAAGTTTAGGAACTGATGGTTGGGTGCCGATTACAGTGCCTCTGAGAGGCTACGTGCAATCTGAAAACCTGGCATATTGTCGTTAATTGAAAAACAGTGATGAATCACCAATCAAATCCACAAAAAGAAACTAATTCACCGCAAAAGTCTGGTTTTTTAGATTTCATTGCCGAGACAACAGAATCTGCACTAAACGCAGGCAAAGCGGTTGTTGACACAGCTGTTGATTTGGGGGAAGCTGCTGCTAAACAAACCTATAGATTGATTGAACAAGCAACGCAAGGAACCGGACAAGCGGTAACTTACGTCGGCAATCTTCCCTTAGTCAAACGAGTCGCTGGCGTACTCAGGCTAGACTGGTTAGTTGGGGTAAGCGATCGCGTCGATTTAGCCAAAGCCGAAGCTCAAGTCAAGGAACTGCAACAAAAGTATCCCAACGAATATCCCAGCGAAATTGCCCATCGCATCATGGTGCAAAAAGCGATCCAAGCGGGTGGTGTCGGACTTGCCAGCAGCATTTTACCCGGTGTAGCGGCGGCACTGCTGGCGATCGATTTAGCCGCAACTACGGCGATTCAAACCGAAATGGTTTATGAAATTGCGGCTGCTTATGGGATGGATTTGCAAGATACAGCCCGAAAAGGCGAAGTTTTGGCAATTTTTGGGCTAGCGCTGGGTGGTAGCAACGCCATGAGATCGGGTTTGGGCTTTTTACGCAACGTACCGCTGGCTGGCGCGATGATTGGTGCGAGTACGAATGCGACGATGCTGTACGCGCTGGGATATGCGGCGCGGGAGTTTTACGAAGCCAAAGTGAGAGAAGATACCGCACAACCTAAAACCGAAACGCTGCAAGCGATTCAGCAACAAAGCGAGCAATATCTCGATGTTGCGATCGCACAACAAGCGGTGATGGATCAAATTATGGTTCACACGATTTTGGCAAGTTATCCCAACAAAAACTGGGAAGATATCTTGCCAGAATTGAAGGCATTGCAAATAAATCCCGATTCTCTCAACAAGATTGCTGCTAACATCAAATCCCCCGAACCATTGGATGCATTGTTAGAGCAACTCAACCCCGACTTTGCCGTACCGCTATTAGCTCAATGCCGTCGCATTGCCGAAAGTAGCGGCGAAATTTCCGAACCAGAACAGTGGGTGCTGGATGCGATCTCGCAAAAACTCAACCGTCAAGATATGGCTGCAATATCTGCTTGAAATAAATTATTGGTGCGTTACGCTTCCCTAACGCACCCTACTTAAATTCGCCAAAAAATCAGACTCTAATTATAATATCGTTGACCTTTGCATCGGAATTACTCTGCGCCGGGGCTTTTCTTGTAATTAGCAATTAGCAATTAGCAATTAGCAAGAAAGCTAATCATTCCGATGCAACCGGATTTGATATAACCAATTAACCGGACTGCTGATTATCCAACCAGTTATAAAGTCCCAAGGAAGCTACCGTACCGACAAAGTTAGCAGCAATGCCATTCATATTCGCCATTGCGACAAAAATATCGAGGGATCTAATAAATCGAGCGGGGTTGTAAATTGCCACACCTTGAGGTTGGGAAATCGATTTTGATAGTAGCACGCCTAGGGTTGCCCCACCTCCCAAGATTGTGAGTAACATTCCCACCAAACCGACAATGACACCCAAGCGCAGAACTCGCATTACCTCTGTTTTTTTCGGATGCAAAATGTGGTTGGGATTGCGAAGCCTTCTGGCAAAACGAGTTTGACGAAAAGCCAAATAAGCACCAAACAAAAGCGCTAAAATTCCGCAAAATGCCCAAAAAACACCAATGCCAAGTCCTGGTGTTGTTCCCCCACCCGAATTAACTACACCCGTTTCCGGTGCAGGGGTGACGGCTTGATTAAAATTACGACCAGAGATTGCCAACACCAACATTAAGGAAGAAGCAGCCGCTAACGCAATTTGTAGCCACAAAGCAATCCATCCTACCAAGCGTAAAATCATCGCAACTCTTTCTCGCTTGTACTCAGCCTTGCGTGTCTCTGGCTCGGTTTGCATAGAAATTTTCCGCAGTTTGTAGTGAATTACATTACGTCCTCACAATAGCGGCATTTTTTTAGCGTTACGACTTCCTAGAGAAATAATGTTTCTCTTTCCAATTACTTATTTCAATGGAAGGATGATGAATTTTTCCAGATGATTAGCATGGGAAGTAATGGTAGAAATGGAGCTAAAGAAGATGACGCTGGTTAAAATTGGAGACTTCTATCAAGACTATGCTCAAGATACCTCGGATGCAGAGGATATCAAGAAGTTTTCTGTTTATGCCCAGGGCGATGAAAAAGTGGGTTCGGTTGACGATATTTTAGTCGATGAGCAAACTGGACGATTCCGCTATTTTGTTGTAGATACGGGATTCTGGGTTTTTGGCAAGAAAGTTTTGCTGCCTGTTGGTATGGGTCGTCTTGATTACACCGATCGGCGGGTGTATGTCAGTGGTCTGACCAAAGAGCAAGTAGAAAATTTGCCTGACTTCAATGACTTAGAAAAAGTGGATTACGACTATGAAGAGCAGGTGCGCGGCGTATACCGTCCAATGACTGCTACAGATACCGTAACTCAACCGCAAACTCAAACTTACGATCGCAACACATACAACTACGAACAAGAGCCTTCTTTGTATAATGTGAACGATCGCGATACTCAAACTTTGCGATTATACGAAGAACGTTTGATTGCCAACAAAGAACGTCACAAAGCTGCGGAAGTTGCCATCGGTAAGCGCGTAGAAACAGAAACTGCTCGCGTTGCAGTCCCCGTGGAAAAAGAGCGCGTGGTTATCGAACGCACAACCCCCACGGATGTTTCACCAATCGATGCCGGTAACGCCGATTTCCGTGAAGGCGACGTTATTCGCATGGATATTTACGAAGAAACTCCCGATATCCATAAAGAAACGGTTGTGCGGGAAGAAGTGCGAGTCAGGAAAGTTGCAGAACAAGATACAGTCACCGCTGAAGAAACCCTGCGGCGCGAAGAATTAGATATCGACACTCAAGGTCGTCCAATTGTGGAGAAGTAATATCAAATCCGGTTGCATCGGAATTATTAGCTTTTTGGGGAATTGCTAATTGCTAATTGGGAATTGGGAATTGGGAATTGGGAATTGGGAATTGGGAATTGGGAATTGGGAATTGGTAATTGCCCCTACAGGTCGTAATTCCGATGCAACCAGAAACGATATAACTCTAGGTGATTGAGTTTGTTTCTGATTTTGCATCAGCTATGCCAGGACTTACGCAAAGAAACTTTGGTGATACCAAAAATCGTTGGTTTGGCAACCAGAGATATGCCGACCGCACGCGCAAGGGACGATGGTCTCACCTTTGTTTCTTTTCTCGTCGTGCGTCAGTCCTGTATGCCTTAAAACGGCGGGTGAAAGTTCTTGTTTCAAGAAAGCTTCCCCGCCGTTTGGTTGTAGGGAATTGTGAGAAAATTTGATCGCCAGCACAAAGTTTTTCTTTAGCCTTAGTCCCTACTAATGATTCATATCAAATCCGTTTGCATCTAAATTACTAATCTCTCTTCTCTTCCTCTGCGTCCTCTGCGCCTCTGCGGTTTATTCATCCAGGCACAAACGGAAACGATATCAGATGCAACCGGAATCCATAGTCCTACATCAAGGTAAAATTAGCGCTGGTAATACTATTGGCGCTAATTCCGTCTAATGACGCTAATAGTTCGTCGGTGTCTTTAAGGCTAATCAAAGTATTGTTAACATTGCTACCCGTACCTTGGCTAATTTTGAGGTCTTCAAAGGTGAGATTGGTTAATCCGAACATATCTACACCAGTATTGAAGCGGTAAATCGTATCGACGCCGAAGCTGGGAGTAAGTATAAAAGTATCCAAGCCACTACCAGCGTACAGAGAATCGCGACCCATACCGCCGTTGATGATGTCGTCGCCTGCGATCGCCTCTACCCAGTCATCCCCCTCTCCACCATCAATCCAGTCGTTACCAGCACCGGCGTTAATGATGTCGTTGCCTGCATTACCGAGAATATAATCGTTGCCGGACATGCCGGTAAGCGTGTCAAATCCGTCACCACCTTCTAAGTAGTCGTTGCCAGCGCCAGCATCGATCAGGTCATCGCCTTCTTGACCGTATAATTGGTCGTTGCCTTCCCCTGCGGTAATTTGGTCGTCGCCTAATCCCCCTTCAATGTAGTCGTCGCCGATACCTGCATCGAGGATATCGTTGCCGGATCTGCCGTAAAGTTGGTCATTTACGATACCAGCATTGATGCGGTCATTACCTTCGCCGCCTTCGAGGAGGTCATCGCCTGCGCCGCCGGAAATGCTGTCGCTGCCTGCATTACCGTAAATTTGGTCGTTGCCATCGCCGCCGGATAGATTATCGATGCCTTCGCCGCCTTCGAGGTAGTCGTTGCCACCAGTACCGTCGAGGAAGTCGTCGCCAGAGTTGCCGTAAATTTGGTCGTTGTTGAATCCGCCGATGAGGGTATCGCTATCGTCGCCGCCTTCGAGGTAGTCGTTGCCGCTGCCGCCGTCGAGGGAGTCGCTGCCTTGTTGTCCGAAGAGGAAGTCGTTGCCATCGCCGCCGGATAGGATGTCGTTGCCGTTACCGCCGTCGAGTTGGTCGTTTCCGGCAAGTCCAGCAAGGTTATCGTTACCGTCGCCGCCATCGAGGATATCGTCACCGACGCCGCCGGAGAGAATGTCGTTGCCTGCTTTGCCGAAAAGTTGGTCATCGCCAACTCCACCATCGAGGGTATCGTTGCCGCTACCGCCGTCGAGGATGTCGTTGCCTTCAAAACCGAAAAGTTTGTCGTTGTTTTCGTTTCCTTCTAGGAAGTCATCGCCTTTGCCGCCGTCGAGGTAGTCGTCGCCGGTTTTTCCGGTGAGGGTATCGTTGCCGTCGCCGCCTTTGAGTTGATCGCTGCCAGAACCACCATCGAGGATATCATCGCCTGCGTCACCGGAGATGCGATCGCTTCCCTCATGACCATACAATTCATCATCGCCTTCGCCGCCTTCAATTAAATCATCGCCTGCATTGCCTTCTATTAGATCGCTGCCAGCTTGACCATATAATTGATCGTTGCCTTCACCCCCGATAATTTGATCGTTGCCGCTACCGCCTTCAATGTTATCGAAACCTTCTTTTCCGAATAAGATATCGGCATCTTCACCACCGGAAATATTGTCGTTGCCAACTCCACCATCGATGGTATCTCGTCCTACGCGACCATATAAGAAATCGTTGCCTTCGTTACCTGCGAGAGAATCATTGTTTTCTCCACCATCGAGGAGGTCGTTACCTTTACCGCCGACTAGGATATCGTTATCGCCTTGACCATAAATTCGGTCATTGCCATCGCCGCCGGATAGACTATCTTCGCCGATTCCTCCTTCTAAATAGTCGTCGCCGCTGTCGCCAGCGAGGATATCTTTTCCGGCATTGCCGTAAAGTTGATCGTTACCTTCGCCTCCTTTTAATTCATCATCGCCTTCTCCCCCTTCTAAATAATCGTTGCCGATATCGCCAGCGAGGATATCTTTTCCAGCATTGCCATAAAGTTGATCGTTACCTTCGCCGCCGGAGATAGTATCATCGCCTTCTCCGGCATCGAGAAAGTCGATACCGCTGCCACCATTTAAGATATCGTTGCCTGCAATGCCTTCAAGTCGGTCATTGCCTTCGCCGCCGGATAAACTATCGTTACCTTCGCCGCCGTCGAGATAGTCATCGCCTGCTTTTCCTAATAATTCATCGTTGCCTTCGTTGCCGAAGATGCGGTCATTGCCGTTACCGCCATCGAGGATATCATCTCCTTCTTGTCCATATAATTGATCGATGCCATCGCCGCCGGATAAACTATCGTTGCCGCTGCCGCCTTCGAGATAGTCATCGCCGCCTAATCCGAAAAGTTGGTCGTTGCCTTCATTGCCGAAAATGCGTTCGCGTAGCGTGCGGTCGGCATATCGCTTCCTTCTCCTCCATCTAATATGTCATTGCCTGCCTGTCCGAATAATTGATCGTTGCCTTCGCCACCGGATAAACTATCTTTGCCTTCTCCACCTTCCAGGTAGTCATTGCCGGAGAAACCTAAAAGCGAGTCGTCGCCTTCTGCACCAAAAATACTGTCCTTGCCTGCGCCGCCATCGAGGATATCGTCTCCAAGTTCTCCTAACAGCAGGTCATCGTTATCGCCGCCAGATAAACTATCGTTTCCTCCTCCACCAGCAAGATAGTCATCGCCAGCTTTACCTAATAATTAGTCGTTGCCTTCGCCGCCGGATAAACTATCGTTGCCGTTACCGGCATCGAGGATATCGTTACCCGTTTGACCGAGAAGGTTATCGTCTCCATCTCCGGCATCTAAACTATCGTCGCCAGCGCCACCATCGAGGTAGTCATCTCCTGCTTGACCGAAAAGTTCATCATTATTATTGCCGCCGAAGATGGTATCTTTACCTTCGCCGCCGGAAAGGATATCTTCTCCTGCAAGTCCTGCAAGTTTATCGTCGCCTTCTGCACCAGATAAACTATCGTTGCCGTTACCGCCATCAAGGATATCGTCGCCTGCTTGTCCAAAAATTTGGTCGTCGTTGTCGCCGCCAAAAACAGTATCGTTGCCGTTACCGCCAGCGAGGATATCTTCTCCAGTTTGTCCGAAGAGTTGGTCGTTATCTTCACCGCCGTCGAGAGTATCGCTACCTTCTTCACCATCTAAATAGTCGTTGCCAGAGTTGCCGATAAGTTCATCTTCGCCTTGATTGCCGAAAATGCGTTCGCGTAGCGTGCGGTCGGCATATCGCTTCCCATTCCTCCTTCTAAATAATCGTCGTCTCCTTGTCCGTAAAGAGAGTCGTCGCCTGCACCAGCAATCAGACTATCCTTCCCTTCCCCACCAGCAAGATAGTCATCGCCAGCTTCTCCTAACAGCAAGTCATCATTCTCTCCACCCCAAAGTTTATCGTTGCCTTCTCCGGCAATGAGGGTATCGTTTCCTGCTTGTCCGCTGAGTAAGTCGTTGCCTTCTCCAGCATTTAATAAGTCATTATCGTCGCCACCATCGAGACTATCGTTACCCGTCCCGCCGGATAAGAAGTCTTCGCCTTCATCGCCGTACAATTCATCGTTGTCAGCTTCGCCGTAAACGCTATCATTTCCTGTACCGCCAGAGATAAAGTCGTTTCCAGCACCTCCGAATAAGGTATCTATCCCCGCTTCGCCGTAGATAATATCGTTGCCTTTGCCACTATCTCCGGCGACGAAATCATCACCTTCTCCCGCATAAATTTCGTCGTCGCCATCGCCGCCGCGAATATAGTCTTTGCCTGCATCGCCGTTGATTAAATCTTTGCCTTCATTGCCATACAGGGAGTCATTTCCAAAACCACCGGAGATATTGTCGTTGCCTTTTTCGCCGTAAAGTTTGTCGTCGCCGCCGCCACCTTTGAGTACATCATCGCCACTATCGGCGGTGATGATGTTGGCATTGTCGTCGCCGATAATTTCGTCGTTGAAACGGGAACCGATGACGTTTTCAATCGTGGAGATATTGTCCTTGCCTTCAACGGGGAAGATAATATCGTTGCCACCCCATCCATCGATGGCGCGTCCGGTTTCTAAGTTGACTTTGACACCATTTGGATCGCGGCGATAACTGAGGATGTCATCTCCATCTCCGCCGTCAAATTTATCGTTCCCGGCGTTACCGATGAGGAGGTCGTTACCTGCAAAAGCTTGGATGTAGTTATCTTTGCTGTTGCCAATTAAGATATCGTCGAAAGGAGTGCCATCGATATCTTCTAAGTTTTTCAGGATATCGGTGGTGCCGAAACCATCTTTACCCGTCCCGCTGTTAATTTGGAAGTTGGGTTCGAGGTTAAGATAGTATTCAATGGGGTTGACATCGGTGACGAAAAGTGATTCGTGTTGAGAGCGATCGCTTTCATATCCCTTGCTTTCATCGATGTTGATGATTACGCCATTGGGAGAGTCAAAATAGTTAACTTTATCGACGCCTTCACCGCCATCAATCAAGTCATCTCCCGCTTCTCCAATTAAGAAGTCATCGCCAGCATCGCCATAAAGTTCATCGCCGGTATTGCCATTGAGGGAGTCTTTACCATTCTGACCTTTGAGAATATCGTCGCCTTCGTTACCTCCTAAAAAGTCATTGCCATCGCCACCTTCTAACAAGTCGTTGCCGATGTTTCCAAATAAAAGGTCGTTACCTGCTTTGCCGTAGATTTTATCATCGCCACCGCGACCGAAAAGCGTATCAAAACCTGCGCCGCCATCGAGGGTATCGTTATCTGCGCCGCCGTCGAGGTAGTCATTTTGGTCGCCGCCGTATAATTTATCGCGTCCGATGCCGCCGTATAATTCATCGGCATCAATTCCGCCATCTAAAAGGTCATCGCCTGCGTTGCCAGAAAGTAAATCGTTTCCTGCTTGTCCGTAGAGTTTATCGAAACCTTTTCCACCTTCGAGGTAGTCGTCATTATCGCCACCTTCTAAGGTGTCGTTGCCGTCATTTCCGTAGAGAGAATCATCGCCTGCTTTGCCGTAAAGTTGGTCGTTACCAGTACCTCCATCAAGTAAGTCTTCTCCACTGCCACCATCTAGGACATCATCGCCAATTTGACCGTAAAGTTTGTCGTTATCTTCATTACCTTGAAGTGAATCGTCACCGTCACCACCTTCGAGGATGTCATCGCCTTTTCCACCTAGTAAGGTGTCGTCGTTTTCTTCTCCTCTTAAGTCGTCGTTTCCTTCTTCGCCATAAAGTTTGTCGAATCCTTTACCGCCGTATAAACTATCGTTTTCGCTACCGCCGTAAAGGGTATCGTCGCCTTTTTCTCCGCGCAGGTCATCTTCGCCTTGTTCGCCGCGTAATTCGTCGTTATCATCGCCGCCGAAAAGGAAATCTTTTCCTAGTCCACCATAAAGGGAGTCGTTGCCTTTTTCTCCCCTCAAGTCATCGTTTCCTTCTTCACCTCTTAAGTCGTCGTTATCGTCGCCACCGTAAGCGGTGTCGTTATCAAGACCGCCGTAAAATGTGTCCTTTCCTTTCTGTCCCCAAAATGTATCGTTTCCAGCTTGACCGTAGAAGGTATCGTCGTAGTCACTTCCGGTCATTGTGTCATCGCCAGGTGACCCGCTGATGATTTCGATATTGCCAAGAATGTCTACATTCCCAAAGCCATCTTGAACTTCAAAAATATCAGAATCAGCAAATTTCTTGGCTTGTACATTAATGCCATTGGGACTAGAGGAATAATCAGCGGTGTCGTTACCTTCTCCACCGTCTAAAACATCGTAACCTTTGCCGCCTATTAACTTGTCATTTCCACCATTTCCCCGCAAAACATCATTTCTTGCATCACCATCGATTGTATTGTCCGCATCACCTCCTTCAATCCAATCATCATGTTCTTTTGTTCCATTTATCATTGAATCATTGCTGATTTGTATTCCTTGGGAAAAGTAATATCCTTTCGGTTGCAATTCGTGTACAAATGTCTCGAAACTGCTTTGAAGACCGTTATCATCCTTTAAGTAGCGAGTTTCAAGATTATGACCATCTAAAAGTTCCCAAGGCTGGATCAAAGTACCTTGGGTTCCAGCTAATAGTTCATAGATTCTGTGGTGTTCTTGCTGAAGAATATCTACAACAGGTCTTACCACATCCTTTATCAGATCTTTTCCCGCCAGGAAAGCAAAGAGTTCTACCAACTGTAGTGGGACGCCTATAGGGATACCCAGTGTGCCTAGCCCCAATAATCCCGTAGTTACGTTAACTACAAGTTCTTCCTTTGTATCAGCTACATCGGGCTGAAAGTAAATAATAGGGTCATCAACATTTTTGATATTGGCGCCCTTGTAAGTACCCATTCCACCAGATAAAATATCATTTATACCTCCGGCGGAAGCATAATCTGTTGGTGAACCAAGAGCTATAACTCTGACACGGTTAGGATTAGGTTGGATAACCCGTAATCCACCTTCTACAAATAGATTACCTTGGGAATGTGGTGCAAAAATCACAGAGTTTCCTCGATTATTATTAAGCCACTTTTGAACTACTTGATCTGATCCCGTCCAATTTTGATTTGTGGTATTACTGGCAGATACATCATCAGAGTAAATTTGCCAAAGAGCTTCGCTAAGATCGCGAACCACTGGTTCGGCAAAAGCCTTTACAATTCCGCCTGCTACTGCTTTAACGAGCGCTGGTACAGTCAAAACTCCTCCAGTAGCCGCTGTAATTACAAGACTTGTTGCGAGACTTTGAGCTACAGATTGCACAATCTCTTGTGCATTTGGAGGAAATTTTGATTCATTCTGCTGTCCATCAAGTTCACCTCTAGAGACCGCTATCTCTCGCCTTCAGTGGTTTACGTTGAACTGAGATATTCCAGACGTTGCAATGCTACTTGGGTCAAAACTAGGGGAGAACTTTTGCCAAGAACCGATTACCTCGAAGACAGACAAGGAAAAAAATATCCCGAATCTCCCGTTATCAATAAATTGCAGGAATATTACGGCGATATGGGGCCTGGAGATATTGAAATTAGAGCTTGCACCCACTTCCAAGGTGGTCAGCCAAGATGCACAAATTTTGTCAAACCATACCTTTAATTGGTTGTCACAATTTTTTTAGTTTAATGTATTAATATATTGATTCAATAAGCTTGATTAAAATTGCTTGCCGATGATAGAAAAATAGGTAAATAAATAAAGGCGAAGGTAAAATAATTCCTCTGAATGGGGAATCCGATAGTTTGTGCAATCAAGCGATCGCATCGGAGTGGATCTTCTTATGATTATCTCAAAAAGGGTGCAAAAGTTACGGGGAAACCAAGGTTTTACATTGTTTGAACTTTTAGTGGTAATTATTCTGATTGGAATTCTTTCAGCTATTGCCATACCAACTTACTCAGCAATCATCGCAAAAATTAGGCCATTATGTTGGAGAGAATCCTGTAGCAATCGCGATCCAAAAGACCAAAAATGCGACAAAGATGGTAGAACAATTGATATAAGTTTATTACCAACTGGTCATAATATTGAACTGAGATACTCAGGTCGATGCAATGCGGCTTGGGCTAGGTCAACAGTACCCGCTGGTGCAACAATTTATGTGGAAGATTTTCGCGGTAATAAATACGGTCTATACACAATTCCAGTTGACAATTTTAGCCAACATTACGGCGACATGGGGCCAGGTCATACCCTTAAAGCTTGTGTCAAATATCCAAATGGTGAAGTAACTTGTACGGGTAACTGACCGATAATTAGCACCTAAAAATCATGCATTGGTTAACCAATCAGATAGGATGAGTCTGGATGGGTTTGTGTTGCTGAAGCCACCCAGCTAACTCTGTCCCATCTATTACAGGAACCAAATTTCCGTTCCCCAAAATTGTACAGCCATAAAGGTAAGGCGGCGGAGCGATCGCATCACCAAATGGTTTAATTGCTAAATCTTGTTCGATTAAAATGCGGTCAATTTTCAGAGCAATTATTTGATTTTTTCCTGAAATTAACAGTAAGAAAGCTTTTCCAGCTTCTTGCCAAGGACAGGAACCTTTATATTGCTTTTTTTCAGGTGGCGTACAAGGATAGCTATAAGCAGATGGTAAAAAATGAGAGTATACGGGAACGATTTGTCCCTGGTAAGAATAATACTGCTGTTCACCATCGGTGATGATTTGTGGTTCTGTAACGGCAGCGATCGCAACTAAACTATCGACAGGAATTGCCAGAATCTTCGCGTCAACGCCAAATACCAATAGCTTGGTAATCGTCAAGGTAAAAGGCAAGCGCAGAGTAAATTTTGTTCCTTTTTCCCGACAAGAAGTGACGCTAATGTCTCCTTTTAAACCATTGACTTGAAGCCGCACCACTTCCAAGCCAACGCCGCGTCCGGAAAGTTCGCTTACTTTCGCAGCGGTGGAAAAACCGGGTGCAAATAGATACTCATACAAGCGGTTTTTGGGTAATGTTTCTGCTTCAGAGGAAGACAGCCAATTTAATGCGATCGCGCGACGAACTATTTTTTCTTCGTCTATTCCTTGACCATCATCTTGCAATTCAATATAAGTATAATTTCCCCGATGATAAGCGCGGATAGTAATCGTACCTGTGGCAGATTTACCATTAGCTTGCCGCACTGAGGGCGTCTCGATGCCGTGATCCACGGCGTTGCGTACCAGATGAATTAATGGGTCATAAAGCTTCTCTAAAATTGCTTTGTCTATTAAAGTATTCATTCCCACTAGCTGAAGGTTGATTTGCTTGTGGTTTTTAACAGCCAAGTCTCGTACCATCCGAGAAAACCGATTTAACAAGTTTCCGATCGGCAGCATTCGAGCATGTAACAGGTTCGTTTGCAATTGCTTCAGGGTTTGTTGTCTTTTTTTGATAATTTGTTGTACTTGCTGCTGAGCAACAATAATATCTTGTAGCGCTGCTTGTAGATGTGCAATTTCTTCGGCTACTGTATGTTCTAAAGCAATGGGTAATTGGCGATGCTTTGCCGCTCCTCTGCTCAAATAGTTGCGAGTCAGTTTATTTAACCGATTTAATCTTTGCGATATTGTTTCAACGATTTCTTTTTGTTGTTGTTGTTGCAAAATAAAACTGCTTTCTTGAGTAACTAAATCTCCCACTAAATTGTTGAGAAGTTCCAATCGTTCTAAATCTACTCGCACTCCCAACTTAGGATTTGGTTCTTTTTCTGCTTCAGGTGGAACGTTTTCATTGACATTTGTCGCATTTTGTGATGCACATTTTGCCAAATTAACTAACTCACTGCAAGGTTTTATATTGGGCGATCGCGAGCCAGCTAAAACTGCGGTTTGAATGGCTCGAAAGTCTTTGGCGGCAAGTTTTCCGATGGTTTTAACTGCTTGTGGATTGATTTGCAAAGCGGAAATGGTAGTTTGAGCGATCGCGACAAAACTAGGAAGGTTTAAAAATTGTCCAATACTGGCAAAAACTTCCGCCTGAATTTTTAATTTTTCTACTAATTCTGGCATCTGAGGATTGCTTAACAACATTTCCCAGCATTCCAATCCCCGCGCCACGTCTTCAGCGAACAAAACCTGTGCGATATCCTCATCTGTTTCCGCTGCTTTTGACTCGGTTTCTTCTGCTAAGTTCGCTCCGAGGTTAGCCTCTATTTGAGCGCATATTTGTTTTAATTTTTCATGGTCAGCATCGGTGTCGCATTCACCCGTTTGAATTTGAGCTAGTAGGGGCGATCGCAGGGAATCGTAAGCTTGCAGCAACAATTCTTCTAACTCTTGGTCAACTTCAATATTTTCTTGATATAAAACTTTAAATGTATTCTCCAAGTGATGGGCTAATGTTTGAATTCCAGTTAAGCCAACACAAGCTGAACCACCTTTAATCGAATGGGCAATTCGCATCAGGCTATGTATTTTATTGATACTATGTTCCTGCCGTAAGGTTAGTATTCCTGACTCAAGGCATTGTAGCAAGTCTAAACTTTCTTGAACAAAAAAATTGTAATTTTCGTCATCGATATCGAGTTTGGGCATCATTATATTTGGTAATTGCTAATTGGTAATTGGTGATTGGTAATTGGTGATTGGTGATTGGTAATTGGTAATTTAAATAGGGGTTTTTGACTCCTATTACCCATTACCCATTAACCATTACCGAATTTTGAATTGCGCCACGCTTTCTTGCAGTTCATTAGCTACTTTTAATAGTTTAGTAAAAGACTCAGCAACAGCTTGGGATTGTTCAGAAGTTTGGTTAGCAATTGTGGCGACTTCCTGTATGGTTTGAGTCAAGTCTAAAGATGTCTGCATTTGAGAAGTTGCAGCTTGAGCCATTTCTTCTACGAGGATGCGAATTTGGGCGCTAACTGCGGCGATTGAGTTGAGTTTAGCTCTGGCTGTTTTCACCACGTTAGTGCCGGTACTAAGCTGATTCATTCCAACTTCCATTGCTGTCACAACTTCATTAGTTTCTATTTGAATTTCTTCTACAATTTGTTCTATTTCTTTAGTGGCGACGGCTGATTCTTCGGCGAGGGTACGCACTTCTGCGGCTACAACGGCAAATCCTTCGCCTTCGATACCGGCTCCTTTGGCTTCTATTGATGCATTTAAAGCTAAAATATTGGTTTGATTTGCTAAGTCTTTGATTAAGCTACTTGCTCTAGAGATTTTTTGCGAAGATTGGCCTAAACATTTGACTTTAAAAGCCGTTTCTTCAAAGGTTTTTTCGATGGCTAAAATTCCGGCAACGGTTTTGTTCATGGCTTTGTCACCGACTTGTAAAGTTTGATTGGCTTCCTGTACTTTTAGCGCCGCTTGTTGAGCGCTGGAGGCAACATTTTGGATAGAATTTGCCATGACTTGAATTTGTTGGAGGGTAGCAGCGATCGCTTCTGATTGTCGCTGCGCTTCGTCGGAAAGTCTTTTCACATCAATTTCGCTCACTTTGGCAGTTTGGGATACAGCATCGGCGGCTGATTGCACTTGCAAAACAATTTGCTGCAAGTTTTCAATTAGAGCGTTAAAAAAGTCAGCGATGGTGGCAATTTCCCCGCCTGTAAGCTCAGCTCTCACGGTTAAGTCGCCTCGAAATGCCCCTTGAATCTGTTGCAGAAATCTTTCCAATTGTGCTTGCAGCGCTTCTTTTTGTTGGCGTTGTTCAATCGAAACTGCTTCGGCAACTGTGCGAGCTTCTTCTAATTGTTTGATAAAGCTAACGTGAGCAAAGGCATATTCAATATGAATCGCCACCTGCACAAAAAAGTCGATTTCTGACTGCTTCCAATTGCGAGGTTGGGAACATTGATGAGCGATTAATAAACCAACTAATTGATTGTCTTTCCGTAGCGGTACTATGAGATTGGCTTTGACTTCAAATTGTTCCAAAGTCAGAATGTGACAATCGCTTAATCCCGGTTCTTTGTAAATATCGTTGATCGCTCTGACGCGCCCATTTTGGTACTGCTGAACATAGCGATCGCGAAAACAAGGGTCATCAATTCTTTCGTGGATAGCTCTTGTCCAACCAGCGGTGACTGATTCAGCAGCAACAGTACCGCTCCAATCTGGATTAAAACGATAAGCAATAACCCGATCGACATTGAGAACTTTACGAATTCCAGAAAGTGCCGTACTCAAAAGTTCTTGGCAGTTTGCTGCTTGACGTGCTTTCCAAGCAATGTCACCTAATAAGCGTTCTCGTTTGGCGGCAGCTTGCAGTTGTTGGATAAAACTTATATGGTCAAGTGCGTATTCGATATGAGTGGCTAATTGAACGAAAAAATCGATTTCCGATTGCTGCCAAACTCGCGGATCGCTACATTGATGGGCGATGAGTAAACCCATCAATTGATTGCCTTGTTTCATCGGTGCGATTAGATTGGCTTTGACTTCAAATTGTTCCAAAGTCAGAATGTGACAATCGTTTAATCCCGGTTCGTTGTAAATATCGTTGATCGCTCTCACGCGCCCGTTTTGGTATTGCTCAATATAATTCATCCGAAAACAAGGATCGTCGATTGTTTCGTCCATAGATCTTGTCCAACCGGGGGCAACAGATTCGGCAACAATAGTGCCGCTCCAGTCAGAATTGAAGCGATAAATGATAACGCGATCGACATTAAGTACTCGTCGAACTCCCGCCATAATTTTGTTACTAAAATCTTGTATGTCTGTTGCTTGACGCGCTCTCCAAGCGATGTTACTTAATAATCTATCTTGTCTAGCAACGGCTTCTTTTTCTGCTAAGAGAATCTGAAGTTGATCTGCTAGCTGGTTAATGCTAGTACCTAAAATGCCAAATTCATCTTCAGTTTCAACTTTGATGCGCGTATCGAGTTTACCTCCTTCTAAATGTTTGACGGCGGTGGCGATGCTTAGGATGGGGCGAATGAGATATTGAACTAGAAAAATCGCGATCGCAATCTCTACAACCACGGATAACGCTGTGCCTATTACTACACCAGTAATCCCCGAAATATAAGTAGTAATACCAAGGATCGCGCCCGGTAACACAGCGATTGCGATCGCGCAGATAATTGCTTTATTCTTCAAACTCAGGCGTTCCCACCATGCCGTTTTTGGGGTTTCCTTTGGCGGTTGATCGGAGTTTGACGCCATTTTAGCTTGCGATCGCTCTTGGGCAAAAGGTTCGGCATTTTGTGCCACGGGTGAAAGAGGCGCATTTGCCCCATTGATTCGCTCTGAAGAAGTAGAGACAATCAGCTTGGGTTGCTTTTGAAAACCGTTGTTGCTGTTGGTAGTTTTGCCATCTCTCTGCGTCATCTTCAAAACCTGGTTGCAGAAGGGTTATTTAAACGCTGTCTATTAGCAAAAGGTAAATAAAGCCATTTTGGTATAAAAATACCAAATAAACATCTACCTACGGTTATAAATAAAATCCCCCTTTTGGTTAATTTCATAACCCTAGGGTGCGTTAGCCGAGAGTACGGCACCAACCCGACTAACAAACAACTACTTAATCAAAAGCAAAACCCACTCATACTCCCGCTGGATAGAGGCTAACAAATCCATTTTCATTTCCGGCGGCAAGACATCCCAGGTGTAAGTTTCAATTTCCAAATGTTCGCAAGCATTGTTTTTCCCAAGCAGATCTAAAACTTCTATGATGTCGTCTTGCGTAGAATGCAAGAGTTGGTAATCGCGGATAAAAATTGGCACGTGAAAGTGAATGCGCCACTCTTGGGCATCTACCCGTTCGAGGTAGGGTAATGCTGTTACCAAATCGGGATAATGATGCAAAGTTCCGTCAACGCGACGCTCGATAACTTGGTGCAAATAAGTAGACTCGGCAAAAGGACGCAACCGTTCAATAATTAAACTTCGCTGCTGCAAATCCTGGGGTATCATCACCCGCAGCGCCGCACTAATTTGAATCTTGCCAATTTGAATTCCTGCCGCTTGAAACCGCTTAAAAACTAATAGCGGATCTTCGTATTCCACTGCAAAATGGCAGGTATCGTAACAAACGCGAATGTGTTCGAGCAATCGCTGTTCGGCTAATTCTTGGGAAATCCCCAAACCTTTGGCTAAAAATGCACCACCGATGGGTAATAACCTGTTTTGAAAAAAATCAATTACTTCGGTCGAATTTTCAATCAAGCCATCGGGTTCTGGCTCTAAATCTACGTGCAGCAGTTTCCCCGTCTGTTCCCGAATGCGTGCCATTTCTGCCGCTACTAAAGCTAGGTGAATGGTGCTGCTGTGTAGTGTTGATTCCCAAGTGGATTTATCTTCTTTAAACCAAGGCTTATAGGATAGTGGCAGTGTAGAAATACCGCCGTCCATGCCTTCTGGTAACAGAAATGCCAAAATTTTTACTAACCGTAATGTATAGTCTAGGCGTTCCCTTTTGCTCCAATCCGGTGCATAAACTTGGTCTTTTACTACCTGATGATGAAAGCCACCGTAAGGAAATCCATTCAATGTAAATACGTAAAATTTTTGCTGAAACAGCCAATTTTTAAACTCGATCAAAGCGTCTTTTTCTAACAGTTGCCTTGCTGCTACATCTGCTAACCGCAACCCAATGCCAAAAGGTTTGTCTGGTGCTAGCTGTGTTTTGAGATTGGGAACGTATTTTACTAAATTAGCAAAGACTTGTTGCCATTCTTCGCCGGGGTGAATGTTTGTACAATAGGTTAATTGAAAATTGCTATTTGTTGCAAGTCTCATAATATGGTAATTGCTAATTGCTAATTGCTAATTGCTAATTGGTTGACTGTATGCTAACAAGCGATAGGGGGCGGGTTTATGAAAATTGTTGATTATTGCTACATATGGTTGGTAAAACCCGCCCCTACGCAACTGGTAATTAAGCCAATTCGCGCAGAATAGAAATGGCTTGCACGTACAAGAAAATGTTGACTTCGTGAACTTCAATTCCTTGTCCAATGCGTTGGAGTAGCATCAAAGTTAATTCTCCTCCCAAGTGTTCCCGAAATTCAGTTAACCCCCGAAATAAACAACGGGGATTTCCCGGTTGATGTTGCTCTCCCATTTCGGGTACGTATAGGGTAAAGCCTAATGCTTTTAGGGTATTTAATATCTGCTGACAATCCTGCCACGAAAGTAATCCAGCTAGGTAAGAATAGGTGCTATCGAGCGCAATTCCGATCGCGACTGCTTCACCGTGACGCAGGCGGTAGTCTGTTAAATATTCTAGTCGATGTGCCGCCCAATGACCGAAATCTAAAGGACGTGACGAACCCATTTCAAACGGATCGCCGCTTGTGGCAATATGCTGTAGGTGTAACTGGGCGCAGCGATAGATTATCTGTTGCATGATCTGGGGATTCCGATGAGTAACCCCACGCACATTTTTTTGAATAAACTCAAATAATTTCCGCTCTTTAATCAGTGCAACTTTGATAGCTTCTGCTACACCAGAACGCCAATCGCGGTCATCCAAAGTAGTCAAAAAATCAAAGTCGTTTAAGACAGCATAAGGCGGCGAAAACGTGCCTAAAAAGTTCTTTTTACCAAAAGCATTGATGCCATTTTTCACGCCGACTCCCGAATCATTTTGAGCCAAAACGGTTGTAGGAATGCGGATTAATCGAATTCCTCGGTGAGCGGTTGCTGCGGCATATCCGACTATATCTAATACGGCTCCACCGCCAATTGCTAACACATAAGAATGACGGCACAATCCTGCTTGCTCGATGGTTAAATGAATTTTTTCTAACAGCTTGGGGTCGTTTTTAGCTGCTTCTCCAGCCGGAGCGATCGCAACTTCTCCCACCAGCGTTATCACATCTTGATATTTCTGCGCGTAAGTTGTAATTTCCTCTATCAATCTGTGATTATGCCGCAACAATCCTGCATCCACAATAACAATGCAACGACGGGGAAGTGCTTCTTTATTTGCTGCAATTACTTGCGCTAACAAAGGATTATCTAATTGAAACAAACCCGTGGTAAAATGAACGTCATAACGAAAATTGACGGTAACAGATTGGTGGATGGGTTGCAGATTGAAAGTGGTTTTTTGCTGAATGCTGAGAGTCATAATTTTGTTGGGTAATTAAAAGCGATCGCGTGAAAGTATTTCAAACAGGACTGACGCAAAGAAACCGGGTTTCTCTGAAAAATCGTTGGTTTGAGAACTAAAGATTTACGAAGAAACCCGGTTTCTGATCTCATCGCGCCTAAATCCTGTCAACTTTAAATCTGAAATCTAAAATCTAAAATTTGAAATAAACTCTTGGGCTTTTTCAAACTCTTGAATTAAACCAGATCTGTCTTTTTGTTCTACTAGCTGTGCCAAACGACTGTAGGTACTTGCCAAGCGTGCGATCGCGTGACATCTTTCTTCAGTTGCCAGCATAATTTCGACACATAACTGAGGATTTTGGGCAAACAAACGCTTGACAATATCTATCTCTTGTTGATAATTAGGAGTTGACAGCAACAAACTCCGGTTTAAATCAACTTGTTCCTGTGCCACAAACGCACCCAAACTAAACCGAGAAAAATGCTGCGTTGCTTGAACAAACACCATGAGGCGGTCATGTTCTTCAGGCGTACAGACAATTATATTACCTCCCAAAATTCTAATCCAATCTAATAACCATTCAAAAGTTTCATCATTTCTGCCCGGACAAACGACAAATTTTTGTTGATCAAACGATTCTACCTTTGGCCCAAACATTGGATGCAAACCAATTACCGGCCCTTGGTGATATTCCAGCATTGCTTGTAATGGCTGAGTTTTAATACTGGTAATATCAGCCAAAGCTGTAGTTGGCGACAAGTATTTAGAGGCAAGCTTAATAATATCAATCGTGCGTTCAATCGGAACGGAAACTAATACTAAATCTGCCCGACTTAGCAATGTATCGGCATCATCCCAGCCCTTGCTTCCGAGAATGCTAACGTTATGACCAGCCGCCGATAATTGCTGCACGAATAATTGTCCCATTCTACCGCTTCCACCGATAATGGTAATGTTTTTTGGTCTTTCATTACTATCAGATGAAGCATCGGCGGTCAACGCGGGAATAGAACTTTTTACCCCATTGTCTAAAAGCTGCATAGAAGTCACCCAAATTAATTGTAAGGATATGCGATCGCGATCCCCCCCAACCCCCCTTGCTAAGGGGGGCAATCGATCCCCCCCAACCCCCCTTGCTAAGGGGGGCAATCGATCCCCCCAACCCCCCTTGCTAAGGGGGGCTTTCCTGAAGAGTTAACTCGATGGTTGGATATGCCAGCAAAGGGGGCTTGTTCCCCCCTTGGCAAGGGGGGTTAGGGGGGATCGTCTTTAAGTCACAGCAAACATTTGCGCCAACTTTATTGAAATTGGCAACAAACTCAAAACTAACAATCCATAAGGCCAATTCGCGAAACCAGCAGCAACAGTTGCATCCAAAACAATCAGCGACAATACACCCGCCTTAACTGCCATGCGAATTTGCTCTGAACTCGGTTCGCGGACGGCTTTTAAAAAAGGAGGCAACACGCGTCCAACAAATAAAATAACGAACGGCAAAGCCACAATAATTTCATATTTTTCTAGCATCCCCAGCGCCAAAATTCCGCCTATGACTGCGCCAATCAGCAGCAGCGATAGCACTCCCGTACTTGTTTTTCCTCCATGTACTTCTCCCCTACTAATCGCAGTAATAGCAGCAATGTAGGCAATAGGAATTAAAGCCAGAAACCAACGTTCCTGTACCATTACAGGTACGGCACTAACGCCGATTAATAAGTTACCACCGCGACAAATGCCCATGTTAATCGGGCCAAAAATTGGATGGTGCTTGCACAAGGAATCGTATAACAAAGCAGCCAAAGCAACGCTAGCAGCTAAAATGCCGCTTAACAACGAAACTTGCAAAGCTGCTACTACACCAATAACTAACAGCAAACTTCCAAGCTTGATGGCATTTTGGCGAGATGCTCGACCGCTGGGAATGGGTCTTTCCGGTCGCTCTTTTGCATCGAGTTCGGCATCAAATACATCGTTAAAAACAACGCCGCCTCCGTAAAGACCCGTGGTCGCTAATAATAACCAAGCAAGTGTCGCTAAATTGGCAGAATTTGCCTGTCCTTCTACCACTTGATTCAGGGAAACGACCGCCCCCGAAGCTGCAAAGCCAATTAAAATATCTGCCCAAGCAGTAACGATATTGGCTGGTCGCATTAGCTGTAGATAAGGCCACAAACGGTTGAGATTCATTGTAAGTCTCCTTTTTTGCTAATTGCTAATTGCTTGCTAATTGCTTGCTAATTGCTCTTAAATTTAGGGTGTGTTAGATGAGAGTACGGCACCAACAAGGGTAGCTGATTGCTAATTTTTCTTTGCCATTAGCCATTAGCTATTAGCAATTAGCCATTAGCCATTAGCTATTCAATCAATGCAAAATCGCGGGTAGATTCTACCAGTGGCGACTGTCCTCGTAACACAGAATTTCCGTTATAAAGCTGGCGCTGGTCAACAGGATTTATTTCTAACCAGTCGGATTCTTTCATTTGACCGCTTTGGCTATATGCTGTTAGAGCATTTTCGTAACAAACGGCTTGCACCTGTGCTTTTGGAATGCCCATTTCTAACATCAACTGGGCGGTTTTAGGCACGGCTAGAGGGTCGCTGATTCCCCAATCTGCACTGCTGTCAACGATAATGCGCTCGCACCCATATTGCCGTACAATCTCCACCATCCTGGCATTCCCCATTTTTGTCTGAGGATAAATCGTAAAAGCCGCCCAAAAACCTCGATTTAATACCTCTTCAACTGTTTCCTCATTGTTATGGTCGATAATAACGCGCGACGGATCTAAACCATGTTCGATACACACATCCATGCTGCGCGATGTCCCCGCCTTTTTGTTGCGATGTGGGGTATGAATTAACACCAAAGTATCTAATTCTTTGGCTAATTCAAGCTGTAAGCGGAAATATTTATCCTCGATTGGTGTCATATCGTCGTAGCCAATTTCACCAATCGCCACCACCCCTTCTTTACAAGCATAAAGCGGCAGTAATTCCATCACTTCTTCTGCCAATGCCTCATTATTGGCTTCTTTGGGATTTAACCCAATCGTGCAATAGTGTTGGATGCCAAATTGACTGGATCGAAACCTTTCCCACCCGACAATGCTGCTAAAGTAATCTTTGAAACTTCCAGCATTTGTGCGAAGTTGCCCTAACCAAAAAGATGGCTCAATCACCGCAACAATGCCATACTCTCTCATGACCAAGTAATCGTAAGTCGTGCGAGAGGTCATGTGAATGTGAGGATCGATAAATTTCATGTTGTTGCTAAACATGGTTAATTCCTGATTTCTAAGAAGTCGGGGATCTCGGTTAATATTTCGGCATCCGCAAGTTGCTCCACAGCCTGCCAAAGTTCGGGAGAAACTGAGCGTTTCGCCGCCAAACGTTCGCGGACATAATCGATTAGCATTCGCGCTAATTCTGGATTGGCACGGCGATCAAAACCTTGAATTAAATACAGAGGACTGCCAACAAACAAAGCTTTTAGTATCATTTGATTCCAAGCAATGTTGTCAAAATAATCGGCAGGATAAGGGTTGTGCAATGCCACAGCATTGAAAACGCTGGTCATATTGCTTCGCACGCCTTCCGCTGCTCTTTTGCGCAGCTGTTCTGGATAGGGTAATAAGGGTAAACTTTGATACAGAGCGACCAACTCGCCTACGTCAGCATGGGAGAAGATTTGATCGAGCGATCGCAAATATTTCTGCATATCCTCCTGTGGCAAAGCAAGTACCAGCAAAGTGCGAGCCGCTTGATCGACGCTCCAATCACCGGGATACCAATCCCTTCGCATTCTATCTGCTGCTTGCAAATCCGAGTGTGTTAGTTCAAGCTTTTCTTTGCCCGTATAACGAGGTACTGCACTAAAAGCCGCAAAGAAAACACGCACATTGGCATCAGCAGAAATTTGCTTTTGTTTCTCACTCAGCCAAGCGAAACCTTCCTGAGTTACTTGCTGGGAAAGCCAGCTATTTAGAAGTTCGGAAATTCCATGAATTGAAGTAAGCATATTGGTAATTGCTAATTGCTAATTGCTAATTGCTAATTGCTAATGGCAGGCAAGCTTGTTTGTTAACTGCGCTGTGGTCAGAAAACTTTTTTACTATTAGCCATTAGCCATTAGCCATTAGCTATTACCCATTACCAACCTTTTTTTGCATCTCGACCACAGCAAAGAACCAAGTCCTAAAACCACCAGCGATACTGCTGACGTAGGTTCTGGGATATCCTTGGGTTCCGATCCAGGTGGATAGCTGCCTTTATTAGCAGAGTCTTTGGAAAGGATGAGTCGGTTATAAGTCTGCATCTGCTCTGGGCTAAAATTACCCGTCAAAGCAACAAAATCTTTACCCATTTCCCCCATAACAGAGTCAACCAAGTTATGAATATTATTCACGATTTTGGGCGCAAAAATCTCTGGACTGCTGTTGATTATATCCTCAGCAGTGATAATTGGATTGTTAGCACCAAGTACCCAGTTGCCATTGCCAAAAACTGAGTTGTTGTCGGTGAATATCCAGTTGCCATTCCCAATCACTTGGTTGTTCTTACCAAAGTGCCAATTACCATTGCCAATGGTGGCATTGTTAGTTCCGAGAAGCCAATTACCATTACCGATGGTGGCATTATTAGTGCTGAGATCCTGGTTGTCTTTACCGATAGTTGCGTTGTTAGCATTTAAAGAGTTACTACCGCCGCCAGTCAAAGGATTCCCACCACTATTTCCCGATGTATTTCCGCCACCAGTAAAGGGATTTCCCCCAGTATTTCCGGAAGTATTTCCGCCACCTGCAAAGGGATTTCCGCCGCTATTTCCGGAAGTATTCCCACTACCAGAAGGGTTAGTTGGATTAACGCCACCTGCAAAAATATTCCAGAAATTGTCACCGGCGAAAGGATTGCCACCATATGGCGAATCGCCACCGCCACCCATCATGGGGGAGCCACCACCGCCACCGAAGGGATTGCTACCACCTGATGAAGAACCCAGGTTACCAAAAATATCTTCTGGGCCATCAACTCCAGGAAGATCGAACAAACGACCAAAAGGCGATTGACGCAGCTGGCTAGTTAAATCGTTACTGTTATTACCACTGCCCCCGCCCATACCAGCAACAGAATTACCGCCGCTGTTGTTACTCTCGGTAACCACGTTGTTAGCACTAGATTCATTAGTTGCCATCAGTAAATAGCCTCCTATTTTGAGTACAAAAATTCAACACAAACTTAAGTTTGCAACCGTCGTGTTTTTCTTTGGTTTTTTAATCCTTTGCTGTGGAAACCGGAGGCAGAGCCTCCCTAACTGGTTCCCAGGCTCAGCCTGGGAACTAGATTGTCGAGGCTCTGCCTCGCTTAATCTTGGAAACAAGAGGCAGCAGCCCACCTTACTGGTTCCCAGGCTCAGCCTGGGAACTAGATTGTCGAGGCTCTGCCTCGCTTAACAAAGGTGTTATTTGACAAGCTGCTGATGTTTCTTTTTCAACTTGCCAGCAGTCACGCCAATTCCTAACAGCATTAACCCGAATACTGAAGCAGGTTCAGGTACTGAAGCTCTGTCTACTTTTAATACCTGAACCCGACCTTGAAAGAAATCGCCCACGTAAATCTTATCCTTGTCGTAATGCAACCCAGCCGTCCAATTAAACTTGCCAGGAGTGAGATCCATTGGACTGCCATAAGGAGTGGTTCCACCCAAAGAAATAGGCACAGGAGGTGGAACAATTTCGCCAGCCGAATTACGGGTAGGTTCGCCAAAAATAGTCAGGAGTTTACCGTCTTTATCGAATACTTGGACGCGGCTGTTTTGAGAGTCTGCTACATAGATATTCTCAAACTCATCCACATCGATACCGATGGGTTCTTTAAACTGTCCGGGAGCGTTGCCAGTCGTGCCAAAAGCAAACAGTGGGTTCGCTTGTGCATCTAATACCTGAACGCGACCATTGTACTGGTCGTTGATATAAATTCTGCCCGTATTTTCCGAGATAATCAAACCCCCTGGGCCAGAAAATTGTCCCAGAGCGTTGCCAGGACTGCCAATTGTTCTGATTTGTTCGCCGTCGGGGTTGAATACTCTGACAAAATCGCCGCTAAAATCAGTCACATACAAATTGCCAGCCGCATCAAAATCCATTCCCCCTGGCCCGAAGAATGGACGACCTTCAAGCTGCCCATTAAAACGACCAAAGGATTTAATATAGTTGCCGTTAGGCTCAAACACATTAATGCGGCTGTTGAACACATCCCCCACATACAAATTGCCATTAATGGGGTTGAATCTGAGGTCGGCTGGCTCGTCAAATTGTCCAGGCCCTTGTCCAGTGCTGCCAATTGCTCTCAGATAATTACCTTCGCTATCGAAAACATCAACCCGGTCAATTCGGCGACCATTACTGATAAAAATATGCCCGGTTGAATCTTGGACGCCGATGCCTTGAGGAACCGCCAATGTTCCGGGAACGCCGGGAAAATCGCCGTTTTGAAAAGTAGCTGGTCTACCAATATCGCGTTCGTATTCCAAAGTTAAAGCAAAGGCTGGAAGGGTGGTTGTAGTTACAGCCACAGCTCCGGCAATGGCAACAATAGCTGACCAATTCTTTAGTAAATCCACGAGCTTCACTCCTATAGTTAATGGGTAATGGGTAATCGGTAATCGGTAATGGGAAAGCATTAACCAATGACCGATTACCGATTAGCAATTAGCAATTAGCTAACTCTTTGCGCTTGCTTTTCAGCTTGGAGGCTACACCTAAAGCACCGAGCGCGAACAAACCAAATATAGAAGCTGGTTCGGGTACTTTAGTTCTCTCAAGTTTGACGACTTCTCCTAATGTTCCAACGCCGCGTTTTGTGATGAATATTTGATTGTCAGGACTGACAGCAATGCCTGTAGAGGATTCGAGTCCTTGACCAGCAGCAACTAAAGTTGTCCGAGTTCCATCAGGAGCAAGTTGGATTAAAGAACCTGGTAGAAAACGTAAATCTTCACCCTTCCACTCTGACTGATCGGTGAATTGTAAGACCAACAAATTGCCGCTTTGATCAAAGGTTAGATCGGTGATGCCGGTAAACCCTTGCGCGAAAACTTCTGGCTCGTCATTTGGCCCCAATTTGAATACACGTGCTGCACCTTCTGGATAGGGAAAACCTGTATATTCGCCAAAATATATATTGCCATCAGGGCCAAGAGTTATGCCCGTCGGTACTGATTGAAGCAGTATCTCTGCTGGAGGAATTTCTGGTACTACTCCAGGGGGCAATCCTGGTGCGGGAGGTGGGAATATTGGGTTTTTTACGAGTTGCTTGGGTACTGGAATTGCTTTGACATCACTGCCATCAAGTTTGACACCGTAGATGCTGTTTCCACCGCCATCAGCGACATAGGCGGTATCACCTTTAATTGCGATCGCATAAGGATTGGTAATCACATCTCCGCCATCAGGGTTGTTGAGGAGTTCGTATTTACCAAAGTCAAAAATAGTTGAAAGTGCCCCGGTATTCAAATCGGCTTTATACAGTTTTGCCAAGTCAGGAGTATTTAATACTTTATCGGGTGCAACTGGAGGCGCAATAATATATTGCTCTGGTGGTAATGGAACACCAAGAGAAAGGGCATTTAATTCTGTATCCCGGTTGCCTGGAAAACCAGCATATCCAACTAAAAGATAAGCATTGCCTTGGGAATCAAAACTTACTGCTTGGGGGCCTGCTCCCTGTTGCTGAGAAGGTTGTAATGCCAGGGATTGGAAACCATCAAATATACGATTTGTGGTTCCGTCTGGTTTAATTACGGTGACCGAACCTGTATTACCAGCACAGATTGGCTGACCTGCTGTAGAAGGCGATGGCTGACAATTTCCATTTCCTCCTAAACCTGTTTCTCCAACATAAATATTACCATCAGGCCCAAAAGTGATACCTCGTGCATTATTAAGTCCTTCGGCAATTTTGGTTAATGTTACAGCTTCTGCTGCTTGGTTTCCAGAAACAACGGCAATAGAAAATGCGAACATTGTCAAAGCAAAGGATTTGAGTTTCATAGCTTTCGATATCGATCGTTGATAAGAATGAGAACACTTTATAAGTAGGTTGGGTTTCACCCCCGTAAGCCCAACATACAATCTGGAATTAATTGGCCTTTTCGCAAGCGATTACAGCGGATTGCTTTTCGAGTGAAGTAAAGCCTTTTGGCTTCGTTTGTATAGCGGCAGCATTAATGCTGCCGCTATACAAACGAAGGTCTACCTCATGGGCCTGCAATCCGCTATAACGCCCAAAATGCCCAGGGTTAATATGCTTAGAACTGAGGTAGGTTCGGGGACGGATTTGGGATTTTCTATTCTGAGGATTTGTCCTTGTCCTGGGCGATCGCTTCGATTGGTCACGTAGATTGCACCATCGGGGCCAATTGTCAAGCTGCTGGGGGATTCTAGTCCGTTCCCACTAAGAACGGTGGTGCGAGTCCCATTGGGCGCTATTTTGATGACGGAACCATCAAAATTTCCTTTCCAAGCTGAGCGATCTGCGTACTGCAATGCATACAAATTGCCTTGCGGATCGAAGGTTAAATTTGTCAGTTGGGTAAAGCCATCTGCGTAAATTGTTGGTCGATCATCTGCGCCAACTCGATAGATTTTTGCCCCACCTTCTGGAAAGGGAAAGCCCGTAAATACGCTGACATAATAAGCACCATCGGGGCCTTTTGCTACACCTGTAGGTGTTGCTTGAACGGGAAAGCCAGAGGGTGGCGCATTGCCAAAATTACCGGGTGATGGAACTTGCGTGGGATCGAAAGGTTGGGCGTTAGAAGGCGGGAAAATGGGATTGGTTAATATTTGTTGGGGCAGGACTGCGATCGCTTGCAAATCGCTCCCATCCGTACCGACGCCCAGCAAGTCGTTTGCACCCGCATCGACTGCGATCGCTCGCTTTCCATCGATTAAAAAAGCCAAGGGATTGCTACCTATATCCCCTCGATCGGGATTGTTCGCCAGTTCGTAATTCGCTAAATCGGCAATACTTGTCCAGGAATTTGTCTCAAAGTCGGGAGCGATAATTTTTCCCAATTCAGCGTTACCGAATGCGGCATCTCGTAAGGCTGGATTCGCTCCATACCCAATCAAAACATAAGGTTTACCATTGGCATCAAATTTTATATCATTAGGACCAGCAGCTCCTGTTCCATCGGCTAATGCTAAGGAAGGAAGTCCGGTAAGAATGCGCTTGGTTTTACCATTTTCTATTTTTGTCACTGCACCCGTTGTGCCGTAACATAAATTGCCTTGATTGGTGGGTGATGGAATGCAATTTCCTTGTCCGCCCAATCCTGCTTCTGTAATGTAAAGATTACCGTTAGAATCAAAGGTTAAACCTCGTGCATTATTTAGGTTATCGGCAAGTATTTGGAGCGATGCCGCAATGGCTGCTTTTGAGTTGAGAACGGTGGCAATCAAAAAAGTTAGAAATGTCAGAGTAAATAGCTTGAGTTTCATGGGATATAGTGGCAGGCGGGACGCCTACCCCACAAGAGTTTTTTTGCTTTGTGGGGTGGGCATTTTGCCCGCCCCCGAATTTACTCCCTTCTCGCCAGAAGAATTTGTATTGAATGAACCGCGAAGACGCGAAGAACACGAAGGAAGAGGAAAGAAGAAGTGAAGATAATTTTCTGGTGGAGTAGGAGTAATACCGAGTTGCAATCTAAGGTGAAAGGGAACGAACCGCAGAGGCGCAGAGGACACGGAGGTAAGAGAAGGAGGAGGTTAGAGTTTTGAATGCAACTTGGTATTATGGTTATTTGCCGTTAGCAACTGCTACTAATTCTTGAGTTTGTTGGGGCATATAACTCATGCCACGGGCGAAGGTTTCTGTATTGCCTGCTTTGGCTTCAACTAAACGCTTGACGTTCATGCTTTCGGCTCCAAAGTCTTCCATTTGAAGTTTGCCGTGGCGGTAAGCTTTGCCTACTTTCCAGAAGGTAATTCGATGTTGGATAAATCCCCTGGCTGATGGATCGCCAAAGGCATATGAACAGGGAATTAGAATGGCAGGACAGCGCTGATAAAATTTGTATTCGGGGTAAAAGTAATCTTGTTCGAGCAGATAGTAATTGTTCAGGTTATGCAGCCGGAAAGTTACTTTTACCTTTTGGTTGTATTCGTCGCGAAATTCACCATACTGGGATGAAATCTCGCCATCTGGACGTAAAAGGTGCGCCCATTCATCGATGTTTTGCAGGTTGCTGATATATTCGACGCCTAATTCCAGCGGGGCGTCGATGTACATGGTGTCAGTTGCGATCGCATAACGTCCTTCTGCTGCTCTAGTCCGCCCTGCTTGCCGTTCCAATATCGCTTTTAGCGAACGACATTCGGAAGTATGCACGGTATGAATTCCCTGCATAATCATGGGCGTCCGTCGCTTTGGATCGACAAAACTCAGCCAGTGGAAATAAACGCCCTCTTCTTCGCTTCCCGGTTCTATATAACTGGGAGGAAACAACAGCACCGGGTAAACTTGAAAGTATTTTTTGTACTCAAAACCGCAGTGCCATTCTATCCCATAAAACAGCGGGTTTTCAATCTTTCTCACGTGATAGTAAAGATTTCTTTGATAACCCGATGCCGTGCCAATCCAGGTATTTTCGTCTACCTGTTCTATCATGCGACTGAACAGCGTCCAATCATCTAAGTTTTTCAAACTGCACAGGTAATCAAAGGCTTTCTCAGGCGAAGTAGCGATATAAGCCGATGTGGCAAATGTATTGTCTTCCATTGTTAGTTCCTCACGCAGTTTTAGCCAACATTTTTTGATTTTTTGCTTTCATAATGCGTTCTTCAGCTAATCGTTTAGAAGCATCATGAGTGGTGATGTGTTCCCGCTTCGCTTTGAAAAAAATCTCAAACAGCGTATCGTAAATTCTACTGACGCGATTGATGATTTCTTCGTCATTTGCTCCAATCATTTCGCCGTAAACATTGATTAAACCGCCAGCGTTGATGACATAATCTGGGCAATAAAGGATTTCCTTTGATTCCATAATTGTGGTGTGTAACACCTCGTCTTCTAGCTGGTTATTGGCACAACCTGCGATAATTGGAGCTTTGAGCAACATCAGGGTTGTGCAGTTAATTACGCCTCCTAAAGCACAGGGCGCAAAAACATCTACGTCTAGGGAGTAAATTTCTTCAGGTTGTACAATTGTTGCTCCATAAAGTTCTTTAATTTCCTCTGTTCTTTCCCGGCTTAAGTCGGTGACGAAAATTTCTGCCCCGGCTTGATGCAAAAGTTGACAAAGGTTTTTTCCGACGTTTCCAGCGCCTTGAACTGCTACTCTAATTTGGTTCAATTCTTTGTGGGGTAAGCGAAACCCTACGGCGGCTTTGATGCCGAGAAAAACTCCTAAAGCGGTGGTAACGGCTGGACCTCCAGCTTGTTCGGATACGCCGACAACGTGACGGGTTACCCGGCGAATTGTGCGGACGTCTTCGGGGCAAAGATTTACATCTTGTCCGGTGATGAAACGTCCGTTGAGGCTATCGACAAAACGCCCGTAAGCTTCTAGCATTTCGTCGGTTTTATGTTCGGGTTTGGCGATAATGACTGCTTTTCCGCCACCCACGGGAATGCCCGCACAAGCTGCTTTGTAAGTCATGCCGCGACTGAGGCGCAGGGCGTCTTTTAAAGCTTCTTCTTCGCTGGCATAAGGCCATAAGCGCGTTGCACCCATTGCCGAGCCTAATCCGGCGTCGTGAATGGCAATTATTGCCTTGAGATTTGTCTTGTTGTCATGGCAAAAAAGTACTTGCTCATGACCCATTTTTTCAGTTGATTCAAACAGGTTCACGTAACACTCCGTTTTGGTAATTTCAGATTGAAGATTTTAGATTTCAGATTTAAAATCAAATCTAAAATCTCAAATCTCAAATCTAAAATCCTCAATTACCCTTCTACTAATGGGAATGAAATTTGTTTGGCTGGATTGGATTTGACGCCTTGTGCAACTAGCAGACTCTTGTTGCGTCCTTGGGAGGGGGCGGGACAATTGGGGTCGATGATCACATCGATGACGAAGGGATTAGTAGATGCGATCGCTCTCTCCAATGCCGCTTCGATCTCGGATTCGCTTTGCACTCGGATGCCGTCTGCACCCATCCCCCGCGCGATCGCGACAAAATCTGTCGGCGGTAGCAAGGCATCTGCACCTGTCATCCCTAACATTGCCATGCCTTGGTGACACATATTATACCTAGCGTCGTTCAGTACAACCCAAACCGCAGCCACTCGGTATTTCACCGCCGTGCTGATTTCGTTGTTCATCAGCATCGACCCATCGCCGACAATGGCGACGGCTTTGCCTTCGCGAGCAATTGCCGCGCCTACTACACCCGTGACGGTATGACCCATCGACCCGACGCCGGTACTAACGCGATAACGATTGGGTTGTGTAAACCGCAACATGTGCGTTGACCAAGTAAATGAATTCCCCGACTCGGCTAAGACTAAGGCATCGCTTCCTTCAACGATTATTCGTTGAATCGCATCCATCAGCACCGCAGGACGCACTAACTTGCTGACTGTATCTTTTGCGACTACCTCTATGTCTGGATTCGGTAGAGATACGGTTATCGCCGGACGTTTTGGAAATTGCTTGAGCAGCGCTTTCAAGAACGCTTTCACATCCGATTGCACGGGGAAGGTTTCGGCATGAGGGAAGGCGACTCCCGGCACTTCTGGGTCGATATCCACATGCACGAAACCGCGCGGGGGAACCATTGCTTCACTCCAAAACGAAGTTGGTTCGCCCAGTCGCGTCCCCAACACCAAGGTGCGTACCGGAGGCTGTTCGCGCAGGTACTGCATCACCGAACCATGTCCGCCGAGTCCGGTGACGCCGACGAATTGGGGGTGATTTTCGGGGAAAATGCCCTTGCCGCGGGGGGAACACATGACAGCCGCGCCCGTTCTCTCTGCCAGTTGGCGGATCTCGTCCGCAGCACCCCGCGCGCCGAAACCTACCCAAATTGCAAATCGCCCTTCAGAAAGCAACTGCACGCATTTGGCGATGGTTTCTTCGTTGGGAGTTGAACAAGTTTCGGCAACGCTTACCTCTGGTAAGGAGGTATTGAGCTTAGTTGTTTGAATTCCAGTAGGAATGCTCAAATGGGCGATAAAACCACCGGGTTGCGACAAACCAAGCGCGAGTTTGCGCGAAATTTGCGGTAATTGGTCGGCGCTTTCGACGATGGCGGCAAAATTAAACAGCGTTCCCGAGGTAAAAATTCCCGAACTGGGTAGGGTAAAGGCGCTGGTTTCTTGAATCGCCCATCTACCGCGCTGGGATGCCGACGTGCAAGCCGAGAGCAGAATAATTTTCGCCCCTTCACCCCGCGCCGCAAACAATCCCGTGAGGGAATTGGTGATGCCTGGGCCTGCGGTGGTAAAAACTGCTACCGGGCTACCACCGGCGAAGTACGCCTCGGTGGCGGCAAACGCGGCTCCTCCTTCGTGGCGAAAGTGAATTACTGCTAAGTCGCTGTTGGACATCGCACCCCACAGCGACGCCATCGCACCCCCAGGGACACCAAAGGCGTAGGCGATGCCCAAATTTTCTAACATTTTGGCGATCGCACCAGCAACCGATTCCTGTTTCTCTTCGTCAGGACTTTGGTACTCGAAGGTAGTTAAATCTAATGCCTGACGCGAGTCGGTGGTAATCGAAGCCGTTTTTTGAGTAGAGTTTTGAGTCATTGCCTTAAATACTTGTAGGTTTTTATTTCAAATTTCAGATTTCAAATTGCAGATTGAAGCGGGTAGAGCTAATTCTGAAATCTGAAATGAATCAAGCGTGCTTCGGCAACCGACGCGCGGCGTGCGCCAACAAATTTAGGACTTACGCAAAGAAACTAAGGTGATACAAAAAATCGTTGGTTTGGCAACCAGAGATCGACGGTCGAAACCGGGTTTCTGGCCTCGTCCTGCGTAAGTCCTGAAATTGTATAGATCCGTAGCACCCTGTTGCTCGAAAGTAACCATTGCTTCAACTCCTTGGTTTGGGTCAACTCACAACTTGCCGCAGATTTTTCACCCGCAAGAAAGTTGATTTCCGGGTGTTAGTGCCAAAGTGCAAGATTGAAGCAAAAATCTTAGCTTCTAGAACAATTACTCCCTTCCCGCTATAAGCTTACCTATCTTCTTCTTCTCTTCTCCTTCGCGCTCTAAAACGCTATCGCGTTTCGCTCTTGCGCATCCGCGCCGCTGCGCGAACGCTATCGCGTCTTCGCGGTTCATTAAATAGGTATTCTTCAGATAGGAAAGTAGTAAAATCCCCAGTCAGCTATGGGAAAATCGAAAGCTTGTAAAGCTAGGATTTTTAAGCTTTCCAAGTATCGACTTTCCACTTTTTAGAGTCTACTAACAGGTCAAAGGCGTTGGCAATGAATAATCTTGCGATCTCCTTGTCAATTCTTTCGCTCTTGGTTGACTTTCTCCAGGGCGATGGGTATTTCTCCAAGCTTGGGGACTTGTGCCGTGAACTTGGCGAAAATGGCGGCTGAAATGGCAGGCATCCTTATAGCCAATCGCTGTAGCAATTTGATTGATTGCCATATCAGTTTTTCGCAGCAAAGAAAGCGCCTCCGCCATGCGACGTTCGACAATCCAGCGATATAAACTGTGTCCCGTTTGCTGTCGCACCAGGTTCGTCAAGTAAGAGGGAGAATAACCAACAGCTTCGGCTACGTCGCACAGGTTAATCGATCGATGATAATTGGCTTCAATAAACTGAAAAACCTCAGCCAGTTGGGGGCAATTGGGTAAAATTGACTCGACATTATTATCTGATTCAATTGAACCTGCGGGGGCAATATCCGCCGCTGATTGGTTTTGGGTAGCTTGGTTTAAACGAGTTGCGATCGCAGCTTGCAAAGCTACATGTTTTTCCAACTGGGTAGTGACCGAAGCGATTAATTCCTCAGGCGTAAATGGCTTGGTAAGATAGTCATCTGCTCCCAAAACCATCCCTTTACGAAGGTCACTCCGGGTTACTTTGGCAGTGACAAAAATAAACGGAATAATCGCCGTATCCGGGTTTTGGCGCAGCGTAATCAGAACGCTGTAACCATCAAGATCCGGCATTAAAATATCGCAAATTACTAAATCCGGTAACTGTTCTTTTGCGAGTCTAATGCCATCAAAGCCGTTTTCAGCGGCGATAGTATAGAAACCTTTAGATTCAAGCTGTTTTAGAATCTGGTTTCTGAATGGCTTACTATCCTCTATCACCAAAATTTTTTTCACCGTCTCTCCTCTCGCTGAGTATGGTAGACAACAGGTAAGATGACTGGTATTAGTAAAAACAAGGATGCTTCACCAGTCCTCGCGCACCCGCAACCGATAGTTTTGGGTTGTTTGATTTCCTCACAATTCACAAGCCCTCACCCAAATAGGGTATTCATATTTACAAGCTAGGTACGCTCTGGTAACAGAAAGCTTGGGAATCTGCTTCATTTGCTGTCATCGCAGGGATCAACGGTGTTGTGGGTTTAATATCGCTTCCGCAATTGTAGTCATAGTTTGGATTGACCCGCAGGACGAGCCAGAAATTTTACTAAACTACTTAAACGGAATTGATATTAATAGTATTTTGTCCTCTTGCCGAGCATAAATAACCACTAAGTCAGATTAATCTTAATGTCTTAACTACACTTCTATCTCAAGACTGATTTCCTTTTTGTAATGCCGGTTACTCTGGTTATAATAACATAAATTTTTGGCGGAATATAAAATTATATGTTAAGCATAAAACTCAATAAATGCCGCTCCCAAATAAAAATAGATTCAAAAGAATTGACAAGCAGATCAAAAGATAATTCATTGCTATTGGACTTTTGGGTTTTGTAAACTCCTATGAAAGGTGCAGCGTTTCTCAAGCTAACGTCACCTTACCGATCCGCTTGATATTTTTCATCGGCTGGGTAATAAAAACTTAGTGCCGCTGACATCTCGCTTAGGTCAGATTTTTAAAGGTAAGCAGTTAGGAAGAATATTCCCATGATTTTTGAGTCCCACTCTTACATAACTTCTGGTGGTGTTCGGGTAACGCGCTCGATTGTAGAGATTTTGATGGACACTGCAATTGAAGATATTTTGTCATGCCTGAACTGGCAGCGCGGCGGGTTGCTGAAAAGCAGCTATGAATACCCAGGACGATACAAAAGATGGGCGATGGGGTTTGTTAATCCACCGCTGGAACTTTCGACGCGGGAGAATGCTTTTACCCTAACGGCACATAACGATCGCGGTAAGGTGCTTTTGCCTTATTTAGTCGAACGTTTAAGCGAGCAAGCTCAACTTCAAGACCTGAATGTGACCCAAAATGCGATCGCAGGCTATATCAAACCGACAGAGCGATCGTTTACAGAAGAAGAGCGCAGCAAGCAACCTTCTGTTTTTACGGTGATTCGTGATATTCTACATTCGTTTTACAGCATCGATGACGAACACTTAGGTTTGTACGGTGCTTTTGGCTACGACTTGGTATTTCAGTTTGAGTCAATACCTAAACAACGCGAACGCGCCGCCGATCAGCGAGATTTAGTATTGTATCTCCCCGATGAATTGGTGATAGTGGACTACTATCAACAACGAGCTTTTCGCTATCAATATGAATTTGAAACTGATTACGGTAGCACCAGCGGTTTAGACCGTGCGGGCGATTTCATTAATTACAAAGGCGAGAACTTATCCCCCACCCAGAAATCCGACCATACTCCAGGCGAGTATGCCAGCAAAGTTTTAACAGCACTAGAATACTTCAAGCGCGGCGATTTATTTGAAGTCGTTCCCAGTCAAAACTTTTTTGAAGCTTGCGAAGAAGCACCAGCGAAACTATTTCAAACGCTACAGCAAATTAACCACAGTCCCTACGGATTCATCTTTAATTTAGGTGGGGAATTTCTCATAGGCGCATCGCCAGAAATGTTTGTGCGCGTTGAAGGGAGGCGCGTAGAAACTTGCCCGATCAGCGGCACAATTGCGCGCGGACAAGATGCAATGGACGATGCGGATCGGATTCGTGAATTGCTCAATTCGCGCAAAGATGAATGCGAATTAACCATGTGTACCGATGTGGATCGCAACGATAAATCTCGGATCTGCGAACCCGGATCGGTACAAGTAATTGGGCGACGTCAAATAGAATTATACAGTCACTTAATTCATACAGTAGACCACGTTGAGGGCGTATTAAGACCGGAATTTGATGCTTTAGATGCATTTCTCAGCCATACTTGGGCAGTGACAGTAACAGGCGCACCAAAACGGGCGGCGATGCAGTTTATCGAACAGCACGAAAATAGTCCGCGGCGCTGGTATGGGGGCGCAGTAGGAAGGCTAACATTTAACGGCGATTTGAATACCGGATTAATTTTGCGGACGATACGATTAAAAGATGCGATCGCAGAAGTTAGAGTCGGCGCTACCGTGCTTTACGACTCAATTCCAGAAGCAGAAGAACGGGAAACTTTAACCAAAGCTGCCGCCCTGTTTGAAACCATTCACCGCGCCCAACAAGCAAGCTTCGCCACTTCTCCCATCGCGGTACATGAAAAGATCAAAGCTACCCCAGGACGCAACAAGCGCGTCTTATTAATTGACTATGAAGACTCGTTTGTTCATACCTTAGCTAACTATATTCGCCAGACAGGTGCGATTGTTACAACGCTGCGACACGGCTTTCCCGAATCCGTTTTCGATGAGGAAAGTCCCGACTTAGTTGTCTTATCTCCCGGTCCCGGCAGACCCAGCGATTTTCGCGTTCCAGAAACAGTGCGCGCCTGCATAAATCGCCAAATTCCTATTTTTGGAGTTTGCTTAGGTTTGCAAGGAACTGTAGAAGCATTTGGAGGTAAATTAGGCGTTCTGAGTTACCCGCAACACGGTAAATCATCGCGCGTTTTCGTCAAAGCTCCAGAGTCAGCGATGTTTGCAGGTTTACCGCCATCTTTTGAAGTTGGCAGATACCATTCATTATATGCCCTGCCCGAACATCTACCCGAAGAATTAAAAGTAACGGCAATTTCCCACGATGATGTAATTATGGGCATCGAGCATAAAACCCTGCCAATTGTTGCCGTTCAATTTCACCCCGAATCAATCATGACCTTAGCAGGAGAAGTGGGGTTGGCGATTATTAACAACGTCATCCGCACCTACGCCAAATCTGCTAATTTCCTGCCAGAAGATCGAAGCACTTTTGCATATATAAACTCAAACGGTGACTATGCTGTACTCTCGCCCAAAACCGCACCACATTCTTGAAGAAATTGTGCTGCATAAAGAAGAAGAAATCGCGGAAATGCAAACCTTATTGCCAGCTTCAGAACTGCAATTTCAAGTAGCCGATCCGCCTTTACCGCGCAACTTCTTAACCGCTTTGCAGCAAAGTCCAAGCAACCCTAGCATAATAGCAGAAGTCAAAAAAGCGTCGCCTAGTAAAGGGGTGATTCGAGCCGACTTTGACCCCGTTGCGATCGCGCAATCCTACGAGCGAGGTGGTGCTGCTTGTATCTCCGTCCTGACGGATCGAAAGTTCTTCCAAGGCAGTTTTCAAAATCTGCGGGCAATTCGTCAAAAAGTATCCGTTCCACTGCTGTGCAAAGAATTTATTATCGACCCTTACCAAATTTATTTAGCACGAGCAGCGGGCGCAGATGCGGTGTTACTAATTGCGGGTATCCTCTCCTATGGAGAACTGTTAGAATTTTCCCAAATTATCCGCGAATTGGGCATGACTGCATTAGTAGAAGTGCATACCTTGGATGAATTCGACCGAGTTTTGACCCTGCCCAACTTGCAATTAGTGGGAATTAATAACCGCAATCTGGTCAATTTCACGATGGATTTAAAAACCACCCAAAGACTGATGCAAGCGAGGCGATCGCAATGCCAAGACTTGGGGATTACAGTTGTCAGCGAATCTGGTTTGTATACACCTGCTGACCTAGCTTTGGTAGCAGAATGGGGCGCAAGGGCTGTTCTAATTGGCGAGTCCTTAGTCAAACAAACAAACCTAGAACAAGCTGTAACCAATTTATTAAATACCCAGGTCTTTGCATGAAAGCGATGGTCATTACAGCCTTCGGAGGCCCAGAAGTTTTTGCAGAACGCGAGGTCGATAAACCAATACCCGCTAAAAACGAAATTTTAGTCAAGGTTTATGCCACCTCAATTAACCCCGCCGATTGTGGGGTGCGTCAAGGAATATTTGGGCCAAGAGTCAAGTTGCCTGCTATTCTCGGCTATGACGTTTCCGGAGTTATTGAGGCCATCGGTGAAAGCGTAAAAGACTTTAAAGTAGGGGATGAAGTTTACTATGCCATACCCCTTTTGGAAGGCAACGGTGGCAACGCTGAATATCACGCAGCCCACGAATCAATTGTTGCTAAAAAACCAACAAACTTATCCCATCAAGAAGCAGCTAGCGTACCCGTAGCAGGCGGTACGGCTTGGGCTGCACTCATCGACCGAGCCAATATTAAAGTTGGCGAAACCGTGCTAATTCACGGGAGTGCAGGTGGGGTTGGTTCCTTCGCAATTCAAATAGCAAAAGCAGCAGGAACTTATGTTTATACAACCTGCGGCGGCTATGACATCGACCTAGTAAAATCCATCGGTGCAGACAGAGCAATTGACTACCGAAACGAAAACTTTGTTGACATCATTCTGAATGAAACAAATGGTGAAGGCGTTGACGTTTGTTTGACTACCGTTGGCGGTGAAATTTTAGCCAAAAGCTTGATGGTAGTGAAACAGAACGGTCAAGCCGTCACCGTAACCGGGATAGCAGGAGATTTGAATTTAGCCATTCGCAAAAATATCACGGTTCATTTTGTCCATTTAGACCGCACCCGCCCTAAACTTGATGCTTTGAGAATCCTCATAGAACGCGGTCAAATTAAACCAGTTATCGGCATGAGTTTTCCACTGAATCAAATTGCAGAAGCTCATAAAAAATTAGAGCAGGGCGGCGAAGGCGTGCGGGGCAAGATTGTTGTATTTTGTGGTAGCTAATCCTTTGGCTTGGTGTCAATATCTATATTATTGAACCGCCATAGACGCGGTAGCGAAGCGATTCGCGATAGCGAATTAGGACGCTAAGGAAGAAGAAAGAGAGAAGAGAAACTCTTTCTTCACCAAGAAGACCAAATCCGCTGCGATTACCCCTTTTATGGCTAACGACTAAAGTCGCGCCTACACAACCAAAGACCGCCTACGCGGTCTAAGCGATCGAGTGGGTATTAAACCCGGATTTGGTATTACCCATTACCCATTACCGATTACCAACAAGATGAATAGTATCTCTAAGTGCTTTGAATCTTTACGCGCTAAACGTCAGTGTGCCTTAATTCCTTTCATTACCGCTGGCGATCCTGACTTGTATACAACAGCAGAAGCTTTACGCATTTTAGACGCGAATGGTGCCGATATAATTGAATTGGGCGTTCCCTATTCAGATCCGCTTGCAGATGGCCCAGTAATTCAAGCAGCAGCAACAAAAGCTTTGCAACGAGGAACTAAATTAGAACAGGTTTTAGACCTGGTTCAAACCGTTAGCCCAAGCTTGAAAGCTCCTCTAATTTTATTCACTTATTACAACCCGATTTTGAACCAAGGCATCAAGCAATTTTTAGCCAGAATTGCCATTGCCGGAGTTAAGGGTTTAGTAGTACCTGACTTACCCGTAGAAGAAGCAGGAGAACTGTTAAAAAACGCTGCCGATTTGGGAATTGAAGTCATATTACTCGTAGCACCTACCAGTTCAAAAGAACGCATTCAAGCGATCGCTCACCTATCCTCTGGCTTTATCTACCTAGTCAGCGTCACCGGAGTAACCGGAATGCGATCGCAACTTCAAACAAGAGTAAAAGACATCCTGCAAGAAATGCGACAAATCACCAACAAACCCATTGGCGTCGGTTTTGGCATCTCTCAACCCCAACACGCGCGTCAAGTAAAAGACTGGGGTGCAGATGCAGTCATTGTCGGCAGTGCCTTCGTCAAACAATTATCACAAAATACCCCCCAACAAGGACTACAAGAAATAGAGAAACTTTGCCGCGAATTAAAAAATGCGATCGCACCCCAACAACTACTCTCACCCCTACTCACCTCTTAAAACTTATACCCTTTTCCCATCAATAGGAAACACCTCGCCGGGGCGGGTTTAATTAAATTGTTTGTTTCTATCAAAGATTATTGGTAAAACCCGCCCCTACGATATCTACATATTGATGCGTAGCGCCTTCCCACCAGAAGATTATCTTCTTCCTCTCTCTTCCTTCGCGTTCTTCGCGTCTTCGCGGTTCATTCTAGACAAATTCTCCCCGCGAGAAGAGAGTAACTAAACCTCTTTCTTCTCTTCCTCTGCGTCCTCTGCGTCTCTGCGGTTCAAAAAAAAGGAGATCTTCACCCGTGGTCAACCAAAAACAATTATTCACCCTATCCTCATCCAGCATCCCAGTCCGACCAGACAACTTAGGACGATTTGGAAAATTCGGCGGTAAATACGTTCCCGAAACATTAATGCCCGCATTAACCGAACTAGAAACCGCCTTTTACCAATATCGCAACAACCCAATATTCCAACATGAATTGCAAAACTTAATGCGAGATTATGTAGGAAGACCCAGCCCTTTATACTTCGCCGAACGCTTAACAGAACGCTATGCCAAACCCGACGGTACCGGGCCACAAATTTACCTCAAACGCGAAGACTTAAACCATACAGGCGCGCATAAAATCAACAACGCCTTAGCCCAAGTCCTACTAGCAAAACGCATGGGCAAACAGCGAATTATTGCCGAAACCGGAGCCGGACAACACGGCGTAGCGACAGCTACAGTATGCGCTCGATTTGGTTTGGAATGCGTAATTTATATGGGCGTCCACGACATGGAAAGACAAGCGCTCAATGTATTTCGGATGAAATTAATGGGAGCAAAAGTTTGTCCCGTAGAAGCAGGAACCGGAACGTTAAAAGATGCCACTTCCGAAGCAATTCGTGACTGGGTAACGAATGTAGAAACCACTCACTATATTCTAGGTTCGGTTGCGGGGCCGCATCCTTATCCGATGATGGTACGCGATTTTCACGCGGTAATTGGACAAGAAACTCGCGCGCAATGTCAGGAAAAATGGGGCGGTTTACCAGATATTTTGCTCGCTTGTGTGGGTGGTGGTTCTAATGCAATCGGACTGTTTCACGAGTTTGTTGATGAACCATCTGTGCTATTAATTGGAATTGAAGCAGCTGGAGAAGGAATTGACTCGGAAAAGCACGCAGCAACGCTAACGCGGGGACGAATTGGCGTGTTGCACGGTGCGATGAGTTACTTATTGCAAGATGAGGATGGTCAGGTAATCGAAGCGCATTCAATTAGCGCTGGATTAGATTATCCTGGTGTTGGCCCTGAGCATAGTTATTTAAAAGAAACCGAGCGTGCCGAATATTACAGCGTAACCGATCGGCAAGCTTTAGCAGCATTTCAACTGCTTTCGAGGTTAGAAGGGATAATTCCGGCACTCGAAACTGCTCATGCGATCGCATACCTAGAAACCCTTTCTCCCCAACTCACAAACAGTCCCCGAATTGTCATCAATTGTTCCGGACGCGGTGACAAAGACGTGCAAACCGTTGCCAAATTTTTGAGTTATTAGTCATTGCTAATGGCTAATTGCTAATTGCTAATTGTTGTTTGTTTTTACCCATTACTCATTACCCAGGATGATAGCTTTAACTCAAGCTGTTAATGGCCTAAAGTTAGCAGAAGATTCCGCAAATTGGCCCGATTTATTGCAACAACTGCTCGATAAGCAATCGCTTTCAGTCGCTCAATCTGCCGAGTTGATGCAAGGTTGGCTAAACGAAGCAATTCCCCCGGTTTTATCCGGCGCAATTTTAGCAGCAATTCAAGCTAAAGGAGTGTCCGCAGACGAATTAATCGGTATGGTGCAAGTATTGCGATCGCAATCTTTAATTCCATCACCAATTACCAATTCCCCATTCCCAATTCCCCTAATTGACACTTGCGGAACTGGCGGCGATTGCGCTTCAACCTTTAATATTTCCACAGCAGTTGCGTTTGTAGCCGCAGCAGCAGGAGTAAAAGTTGCGAAACACGGCAATCGTTCGGCATCTGGTAAAGCTGGATCGGCAGATGTGTTAGAAGCAGTGGGAATTAATCTTAATGCCAACCCGGAAAAGATTCAAGCAGCGGTTGATGAAGTTGGCATTACATTTCTATTTGCACCCGGTTGGCATCCAGCGTTTAAAGTGGTAGCATCTTTGCGAAAAACTCTCAAAATTCGCACCATTTTTAACATTTTAGGGCCGCTGCTCAATCCCATGCAACCAACAGGGCAAATAATCGGTGTATGCGACCCCAATCTAATCCAACCAATCGCTCAATCTTTATGTCAATTGGGTACAAGAAAAGGGATTGTATTGCACGGACGCGAGAAGTTAGACGAGGCGGGATTAGCCGATTTAACCGATTTGGCTGTCGTGGAAAATCGACAGGTTCGCTTGATGGCAATTAATCCCGAAGAACTCGGTTTGAAGGCTGCACCCACGGGGGAATTGCGGGGTGGAGATGTGGGGGAAAATGCCGCAATTCTCAAAGCAGTTTTACAAGGAAAAGGCACGCGATCGCAGCAAGATGTAGTGGCTTTAAACGCAGCTTTAGCATTGTACGTCGGCGAAGCGATTGCAGAATTGACTCAAGGGGTTTCAATTGCTAAAGACATCCTGCAAAGCGGAGTAGCTTGGAACAAATTGGCACAATTAGCGCAATTTATTAATTAGTTAATTGCTAATTGCTAATAGGTCATTGAACTGCCAATTAGCAATTAGCAATTAGCAATTAGCAATTACCCATTCACAACACGCGAGGAACGTAACCATGATTGTAGTGATTAAGAACAGCACGCCGGAACAGGAAATTAATCGCATTCGGCAAGAGTTACACGAGAATTGGCAAGTTATAACAGAAAAAAGCGTTGGACGGCATAAAATTGTCATTGGTTTGATTGGCGAGACTGCGACTCTCGATCCGTTGCAAATTCAAAATATTAGCCCTTGGATCGAGCAAGTATTAAGAGTAGAACAACCTTTCAAACGAGTTAGTCGCGAATTTCGTCACGGACAACCGAGCGAAGTTGCTGTCTCTACACCATCTGGAACTGTATACTTTGGCGAAGAACATCCATTAGTAGTAATTGCTGGCCCTTGCTCGGTGGAAAATGAAGAAATGATTGTAGAAACAGCGCGGCGAGTTAAAGCAGCAGGCGCAAAATTTCTCCGCGGTGGTGCTTATAAACCTCGCACATCTCCTTATGCGTTTCAAGGATATGGGGAAAGTGCTTTAGGGTTGTTAGAAGCAGCGAGAAAAGCGACGGGATTGGGCATTATTACAGAAGTAATGGACACGGCGGATCTGAGTAAAGTAGCCGAGGTTGCTGATATAATCCAAATCGGCGCTCGCAATATGCAAAACTTCCCTTTACTTAAAAAAGTTGGCGCGCAAGATAAGCCAATTTTTTTGAAGCGGGGAATGTCTGCAACGATTGAAGAATGGTTGATGGCGGCTGAGTATATTTTGGATGCTGGTAACCAAAATGTGATTCTTTGCGAGCGGGGAATTCGTAGTTTTGACCAGCGCTATACTCGCAATACTTTAGATTTATCAGTTGTGCCGGTTTTGCGAAATTTGACTCACTTACCAATTGCAATTGACCCCAGTCACGGCACGGGTAAAGCAGAGTATGTTCCTGCAATGGCATTTGCAGCGATCGCAGCTGGTGCAGATTCTCTCATGATCGAGGTTCATCCCAATCCGGCAAAAGCTTTATCAGATGGTCCTCAATCTTTAACTCCAGAACGATTTGACCGTCTCATGCACGAAATGGCTGTTATTGGTAAACTCAGAAATCGTTGGTCTCAACCAGAAGCTGTGCTTGTCTAATTTTGTCATCAGTTATTAGTGTTGCGGTGCGTTACGCCCTTCGCTAACGCACCCTACATTTAGATCTTTTGCGTAATTTCTGTAGTTATTTGTTTTGTCTAATGACCAATTACCAATTACCTATTACCTATTACCCATTACCTATGACCACTTTATCTATCAGGGTTGGCTCTGCTCATCCTTCAGTTAATTCAGTTTCTAAGCGTCTACTCGATATTGCAGGCAGTTTAGTCGGATTAACGATCCTGGGAGTTGTTTTCCTACCGATAGCAATTGTTATTTATTTAGATAATCCCGGCCCTATCTTGTACGCGCAAAAACGTTGCGGACTTTATGGACGCCCGTTTAAAATTCGCAAATTTCGCACAATGATAGTCAACGCCGAACAGTTACAATCCCTGGTACAAAATGAAGCAAACGGGCCGATTTTCAAGAATCGTAATGACCCCCGCGTCACGCGGGTGGGGCGTTTTTTACGCCGCACCAGTTTGGATGAACTGCCGCAATTTTGGAATGTACTGATGGGAGAAATGAGTTTAGTAGGAACTCGCCCACCCACTTTAGATGAAGTCGAACAATATAGCAACCATCATTGGCGACGCTTAGATGTTAAACCCGGAATAACTGGAGAATGGCAAGTTAGAGGTCGTTCTACGGTGAAAGATTTTGAAAAAGTAGTCGAGTTAGACTTGCGCTATCAGCGTCGGTGGAGTTTTTGGTACGACTTGGCAATTATTTGTCAAACTATATACGTGGTGATTCGAGAAGTTGGTGCTTGTTAAACGATTATCATGATCTCAATTTACATTTTGACCCACAACGAAGAACTAGATATTGCCTATACAATTGAATCGGCAATGCTATCGGATGATGTCATTGTAGTCGATTCATACAGTAGCGATCGCACTGTCGAAATCGCCCGTCGCTACCCCGTGCGAATTGTACAGCACAAGTTTGAAAGTCACGGACAGCAACGCACTTGGATGTTACAAAATGTCCCCACTAAATACTCATGGTTTTACATTTTAGAAGCCGACGAACGGATGACACAAGAGCTATTTGCTGAATGCCTCGAAGCCATCAAAACATCCAAATACGTTGGTTATTACGTTGCCGAACAAGTCTTATTTATGGGGACTTGGATTCGCCACAGCACCCAATATCCCCGTTACCAAATGCGGCTATTTTGTAAAGACAAAGTTTGGTTTACCGATTACGGTCACGCCGAACGAGAAGTTTGTTTGGGGCCTACCGGATTTCTCAAAGAAACTTATCCCCATTATACCTGTAGCAAAGGGTTTAGTCGCTGGATTGAAAAGCACAACCGCTACTCAACCGATGAAGCAATTGAAACCCTCAGTCAGTTAGAATCGGGAACAATTAATTGGCGAGACTTGTTTTTTGGTCGTTCGGAATTAGAAAGACGCCGCGCCCTCAAAAATCTGTCGCTGCGCGTTCCTTTTAGACCGTTAGTTCGCTTCTTTTATATGTATTTTTTCCTCAAAGGTTGTTTGGATGGTTCGGCTGGTTTTACTTGGTGTACTTTGCAGGCGTTTTACGAATATCTCATCGTCCTCAAGGTAAAAGAACTGAAACAAAAATACCGTGGGAAGACTACCAATCCAACCCCAAACAGAAAGACCTCTCCCCCAACCCCTCTCCTGCAAGGAGAGGGGAGAAAGACTCCCCCCTTCCCTTGCAGGGAAGGGGGGCAAGGGGGGTTAGGTCAGTATTTCTGATGCCAAAACTGAAATTAAATTAATCGGGTTTTAAACCATGAAAAATAGCGCGCTTAAATCCGACTGGCATAAAACAGTTGTTCTCAATGTTGTAGGACTAACACCCAGCCTTTTAGGGGAACATATGCCATTTTTATCCCGTTGGGCGTCTCAAGGTAAAGTTAGTTCAATTAAGCCGGTTTTACCTGCCGTAACTTGTTCTGTGCAAGCAACTTACTTGACGGGAGAATGGCCCAATCGACATGGAATTGTCGGCAATGGTTGGTATTTCCAAGACGAATGTGAAGTGAAGTTTTGGCGACAGTCTAATAAACTCGTTCAGGCTCCTAAAATTTGGGAAACTGCCAAATTAATCAATCCAAACTTTACCTGTGCTAACCTTTTTTGGTGGTACAATATGTATTCAACTGCGGATATTTCGGTGACGCCAAGACCGATGTATCCTGCCGACGGTCGCAAAATTCCCGATATTTATACTCAACCCGCCAACTTGCGATCGCAACTACAAAACCGTTTGGGTACTTTTCCTTTATTCGAGTTTTGGGGGCCAAAAACTTCCATCCGTTCAAGTGCCTGGATTGCTCAATCTGCAAAAATTGTCGAAGAACTGCATAACCCAACTTTGACGTTAATTTATATCCCCCATTTAGATTACTGCTTGCAGCGCGTCGGGACAGATCAAAAAGCAAATGCAACCGATCTAAAACAAGTCGATGAAATTTGCCAAGACTTAATTCAATTTTATTGCGCTCGCGGCGCGCAAGTCATAGTCCTTTCTGAATATGGCATCACACCCGTTAGTCGCCCAGTTTCATTAAACCGAGTATTGCGAGAATATGGATATCTAACCGTGCGAGAAGAATTAGGGCGAGAATTACTCGATGCAGGAGCAAGTATTGCTTTCGCCGTCGCCGACCATCAAATTGCTCACATTTACGTCAACGACAAAGACAAAATTTCCCTCGTGCGCCAACTGCTGGAAAACGTACCCGGTGTAGAATTAGTCCTCGGTGAAAAAGAGAAAGCAGCATACCATTTAAATCATGCTCGTGCTGGGGATTTAATAGCAGTTGCCGCATCAGATGCTTGGTTTACCTATTATTACTGGCTGGACGACAAAAAAGCACCCGACTTTGCTCGCACTGTAGATATTCATCGCAAACCAGGTTACGATCCAGCCGAGTTGTTTATCGATCCGGCTATTCGATTTCCTGCATTAAAAGTCGCTAGTTTATTACTTAAAAAACAGTTTGGATTTCGCACCTTGCTAGATATTATTCCTTTAGATGCTTCCTTAGTAAAAGGGTCGCACGGTCGGATTCCCAGTTCTCCAGATGTTAGTCCCCTACTCATTACTCATCAAACCAATTTGCTGCCAAGTTCCACTTTACAAGCAACTGATATTCGCGATATGATTTTATCCCACCTATGTTCCTACCATGCAGTTCCTCAGCTTCTCCCTAATAGATGAAAATCAATTCATGCTACCTGGGTCAAACTTGGCTGAAGTGCTAAGTTTAGACCCCAGTCAGATCGCCCCCATTCCCGATATGCACCCCAGTGTCATGGGGGTTTGTAACTGGCGAGGGCAGGTTTTATGGGTAGTATATTTAGCTCATATACTAGGGTTCGGTGGTTTATTTTCCCAAGGTTTGTCTTATCCAAAACATAGCATTATAGTCATTCGCAGTCAGGGTAAATTTTTAGGTCTAGCAGTTCATCAAATGGGATCTTCTCTCCGTTATGAAGCGTTGGAACTTCAGCCACCACCAACCATTCTAAACCCACAGATGCAGGTGCTAAGTTTGTGTTTAAAAGGCCAAATTGCCAGTCCTCAAGCTAAAAAAATGCCGGTTTTGGATGCAGATGCCATCGTCAATTTTTTAGCACAGCGAGCGCAACATTACTAGAAACCTGGTATGATGTAGAAATCGGGTTTATATCTATCCCCAGATAGATGCAATGTTCCAACGCAAAAGATTAAAACAAACCTTAAAACGCTGGCGTCGCCGCTTGTTTGAATTTTGGGGAAGCGATCGCTACTCCAAACCCGCTAAATCTAACCTGGAAAAACAGTTAGAAAAATATCTCCCCACTCAGGGATTTTTTATTGAAGTCGGCGCTAATGATGGCTTTTCCGAAAGCAATACTTATTACCTAGAACGCTTGAGAAATTGGACGGGAATTTTAATCGAACCCATTCCCGAACTTTATCGAGAATGCCTCCTAGAACGTCCCAATTCCAAGGTGTTTAACTGCGCTTTAGTATCTGCCGATTATCCACAAACTCACGTTAAAATGAGTTACGGACATCTGATGTCTTTAGTTAAAGGTTCTTTTCAATATCCCTATGTAGAAGCAGGGCATTTAACAAAGGCACAAGAGTTTTTTGGCGTTACTCCCTACGAAGTTGAAGTGCCTGCTAGAACCCTGACCTCTATTTTAGATGAATTAAAGGTAACGGAAATCGACTTTTTCTCTTTAGATGTAGAAGGTTACGAACTCAATGTTTTAAAAGGTTTAGACTTTAACAAGTACAAACCAAAATATTTATTGCTCGAGTTCTTAAATGACAAACTTAGAGAAGAGATAGAAGCTTATATACAAAATTATTATGTTTTTGTTAAGCAATTAGGCAAGTACGATTATCTCTATAAATCAAGAAACCCGGTTTGTTTAATCAACCGGGTTTCTTAACAAAATATTTGACTATACCAGGCTATCTATTTTCTATTCAAAGCTATTTCTCTCAATGTTTTCATGATAGATTTCTACAATTCTTCTTGCCTTTTTTTCCCACGTGAATTCTTTGGCTCTTTCGATAGCTTTTGCTGACATGCTTTCCCGCAACTGTTCATTTTCCAGCATGATTTCTATTTTATTCGTTAATTCCTGTGTCAGATATTCTCTCGAAAGCGGCTCTATTTTAAAACCTGTTTCTTCGGTCACGTATTCACTCAGTCCCCCATTATTTGCAACGATACATGGGAGTCCGTAAGCCATAGCTTCCAATGCGACTGCTCCACCGGATTCTCTCACAGAAGGGAAGCAAAAAATATCGGCTTGGTTATAATAATTAATGGTTTCTGCTTGACGCACCCACCCAATAAATTTCACAATATTGCCCAGATCGAGATCCTGCACTCTTTTTTCCAGTTTACTTCTTTCGGGGCCGTCACCTACTATTGTCAGGATGACTTTACTTTTAATGGCTGGTTTCAACCTACTCACGGCTTCAATCAAAATCTCAGTACATTTGAAAGCTACTAATCTGCCCACAAATAGCAAATTAAAATTACCATTTTTTGCTGTGATTTTCTTCCCTTCATTCACAAAAATTTCCGAAATCCCATTTTCGGCTAATAGCTCAAATTTATCCGCTGGAATTTGCAGGATATTTTTTAACTTATTTAAAGTAAATGTTGAACCAACTAAAATTTTGGTTGCTTGCTGATAAGTCTCTTTATAACCAGGCGTGACTAATCTAACAAAATCTATCAAAAAGCTGATATCTAAATATTTTTTGATGGCTACTTCTTCAAACCATTCCGGGAAGGGAACGCCTCCATTTACTGGTCCCAGGATAAAAGGAGTATGCTTACAGGCTTTGAATATTTTAATGGGATACCTGGTATGCACGGGGGTTATTACGTGTACTATATCGTAATCTCCTGCCTCGATTTGCCCTCTAAACTTGTCGTATACCTGGCGAATAAACTCTGCAAATATCGGGTAATTTATAGCAACATACAGAGGCCGCCTTAGTGTTTCTTTTGGGATTTTTGATGAAATGCTTGCTATCAGCTGGAAATATTTTTTATTCCAATTAGATTCTGATATATAAATAATCTTTTCACGATCTTTTGTTTTTTCCAAAGCTTCTCTATTTCTTTCATGAGTAACGAGTGTTGCATCAACCAATTGCCTAATTGCTTTAAAAAAGTTATAACCTATTAACGGCGTAGATGCCCATTCTGGATTGCATTGATCTACAATTAGCAATACTTTTAGACGTTTGCTACTCATTTTTCAGCCCTCCTTAATCTAAGAACCTTACCTTTGCATCAACAAGTGGTCTGGCTATCGCACATAATTAAACTGCCGTCTATTTTTCCAAAGCGATCGCTCATTCCCTTTCCCATTTTTAAACTTCTGACTTGCTAATCTTTTTTCAAATAAAAGCGCTGCATATCCCGCAGGTTTATTTCTAGCCTAACTTTATTTAAATGCAGCTTTTTGGATATCGATTCCAGCGATCGCTTCACAATCTGACTCTTGCTGATCACCCCCAAATTATAGAATAACCTATTTACTGTAAGCGAGCGCCCAACATAATCGACTTTTTCCACTGTAAACCCTGCCTTACTTGCCATTGTTTTTAGCGTGTCGGTGGTAAAAAAGTAGATATGTCCCTCGCAACTTAAACTTCTTTCCCTTTTTCCCAACAATTTGAACATCAACGTATCGTAACGCGGCGTTTCTAAAACGAAGGTTCCACCGGGTTTCAAGATGCGATACACTCCTTGCAGCGTCTCCAAAGGATTGGGTACGTGTTCGATTACGTGCATCATTAAAACCGTGTCTGCTGACTCATCGGGAAGTCCAGCTTTTTCTAAAATTGTTGGGATAGTTTTTAAACCCAATTCTCTTTCGGCATATTTGCACATACCTACATTGGGTTCAACTCCCAGCACATCCCACCCATCTTGTTTAAAAAAGTTTAATAAATAACCCAAACCGCTGCCAATCTCTACTAAGAGACCTTTTTGAGGATAATGTTGGCTGAGATAAGCTTTTGTTGTTTCGTAATCTCTAACCTGGAGTTCTTCTTTTTCTGTCCTCTGGAGCAATATCTTCCGGAGGTTAGAGAAGACAAAGTCTGGATCGTACTGTTCTATTATTAAGCAATCTGGATCCTGCGCTCTGGGGTTAGCATACATCAAACCGCAGCAGTTACATTTGACTATTTGATTAATTTGGGCAACCCCAGACTCAAACAAAACTGTATAATCATCGCTGCCGCAAAGATTGCACTTAACATATCTGCTAGGCGTCTCTTCGGGCTGTGCTAAATTGCTCGTCATATCCAATCCCCAGTTTTTATTGGTTTTATGGGAAAACGGTCTCAGCTAGGCACTGTGCTTCAGCGGCTTTTAAATGATGAAATTATATCTGGCTTATTTTAAAAAATCTCAAATTTAAAGAAAATTTAATAATATGGGAAAAAGCAAGTTTCTACTTCTGGGAGTCGTCAACACCCTTGATTAATTTTCCAGAGGTTGTATTGGCAGTCGGCGCAACCGATATAATCTTGACTGCATTCTGCTAAAACTTGAAGCAGTCTTGCCGAAACAAAATTCGTTGTTGTATTCTGCACTCGAAAAATAATTACGCTAGGCAAGGCATCGCCGCTAGCAGCTAATAACTCTCCAAAGTCCAAATCGAAGGTTAAAACAATTCGCCCCTCAAGTCTTGCTTTCTCTAAAATCAGAGAATCTTCTAGACGTTCCCATCCTTCTTCGATTAGGTGAACTGCCTCGTATCCATTCTGACGCAGGACTTCAACTGTTTGGGGAGAAACACCCATATAAGCTTGAAATTTCATGCTTGAATTGAGGCAAAGGGGCGAACTTCGTCGTTAGCTAAAAAAGCAGCGTACTGCAAACTAGCTTTAATATCTTCTGGTTCTAAGTAGGGATAAGCTTTTAAAATTTCCTCCACAGTCATGCCATTTGCAACTAAACTGACCACTAGAGAAACGGTGATTCGCATTCCTCGAATACAAGCTCGTCCTCCCATAATTATGTCCGAGAGCGAGAGCGAGTTCCCTTTCCCATTTTTATTGCTTCGGCGCAGGTTCAGTGGTGCCAGGTGTAGGCGAGGAAGAGTCCGGTGGTACATCTTTAGTTGGTGTTTCATCAGTTGCTGGTGTTTCGTCAGTTGGTGGTGAGGTAGGTGGTGCAGTTGGAGATGGGGTAGTTGGTTCAGTTGGTGGTGAGGTAGGTGGTTCAGTTGGTGGTGAGATAGGTGATTCGTCAACGCTAGGCGAGGGAATTGGTTCAGGTTTTGGCGGGGAAGGTGGTTGAGGTTTTGGAGGAGGTGCGGGATTTTCTGCCGTAAGATTGAGTCGATAATTAATTGGTTTAGATGCTTTAGAAACAATGACAAATTCATAAAAACCTTTTTGGGACAAATCTCCCGACCAAGAGCGTTTAGTAGAATCTTCTAAAAGCGCTTTTTGATTGCTAGTAGGGGGATAGACGGAAAATAAAGCAGTGCGGTCAGCATCTAAATTTACCCGCATTTGTTGACCGGCTGCAAGACCGGCGATGTAAGCAATGCCTTTTCCAGGTTCAAGGGTACCGCTGACTTGTTTTCCAGTTGCACCTCGGTCGAATACAATTCGTTTGAGGGCGGTTTGGGATTTGATCGCGTTAACTTTATCGTCGGCGATCGCACTCCAAACTTGACCGATCGGTTTAGCGAGGAAATCTTTCCCTTGCTGTTCTGGAAACCGATAAAAGAATTCCCCATCAACTATATCGTTGAGGGCGCGACTGGAGAGGTACAACTCGTTTACATCTGTTTTAAAGCGATCGCGGTCTGCTTGTCCGTAAGATCCCAAACGCTGACGCGCCGAGTCACTCAAAAATCTTAGTTTATCGAGTAATAAAGACGCGATCGCATCCCATCTTTCCCGCAAAGCTTCGTCCTTTGGTTCATCGCTGAGGGTGCGTCCGCGTAAATTCGGATTTCTGTCCCAAAATGCTTCATTTACCAACGAAACATAAAAGTTATAATCAATCCCCAGCTGACGGCGGATCTCGCGCAACCGTTCTTTGCGTGCTTGTTCTGCAGGCGAAAACTGCGGATCTGGTGCGGGTTCTGGATCTGGGGTTTTAGTAGGAACTGGTTTTACAGTAGGTTGGGGGCGAGATGCTATATTGCGAACGAGGCCATTTACAACCCAACCAATACCGGCAACACCAACAACTGCGATCGCGATAACAAAGATATTAGTTAATAGCAAAGATGACCAACCCCTCCCCGAATTGTTCGAGGGAGTAACAGACGGCGTTTGAATCACGGGGGGATGATTTGGTATCGATTTGTGTCCCGCTGCTACAGGTAGCGTCACACCAGTTGGTTGTTGTTGAGGCGGCGGCGTGGGGGGTAAAGCAGGTTGGGTGGGAGGTAAAGCAGCGACGGGAGGGATAGTTCCGCCTAATGCTTGCATGACTTCGCGAACGGATGGAAAGCGATCGCCCGGTCGATAACTCAGCATTTTATCCAATACGGCACTTAAATTCGGACTCAGGTTAATTTCCCGCCGCCAATTCCAACTCATCGAATTTTGGTCGATCAACTGCTGGGGTTCTTTCCCCGTCAGCAACACCAACGCCGTTGCAGCTAAAGCATATAAGTCGCTGTGGGGAGAAACCAACCCCATTTGCATTTGCTCGTTTGGCGCATAGCCAACTTTACCCAACCTCGTGGCAAAAGAGGGAACATTGTCGGGTGCAGCTTGAGTAAACTGAGATTCTGCCTCGGCGGCGACTTGCTTGACGCCACCAAAGTCGATCAATATCGGCATCGAGTCAGAATTCCGCAAAATTAGATTATCCGGCGAGATATCCCGGTGAATCACACCCATCGAGTGGATGTAATCCAAAACTGGCAGAATTTGCACCAGTAGCTGTTGTACCTCTCCTTCATTAAACCGCTGTGCTTGCCGTTTCCGCGTCTCTAACAACCCTCGATAAGTTTGCCCATCTACATAGTCTTGTACCAGGAATAAATGCCCTTCTTCTTGGAGCTTAAAGCGGAATAATTCGCGAAAACGGGGAATTTGCGGGTGTTGCAGCTTATAGAGCGTACCTGCCTCGCGCTCAAACAATTGTTCGGCTTTTTGCAGCGCGTAGGTACCCCGAACTTGGGGAGCAAATTCCTTTAATACGCAGGGTTCAGAAAATCGGTTAATATCTTCAGCTAGATAGGTGCGTCCAAAACCACCTTGCCCCAGCAGGCGCACGATGCGATAGCGATCGCCCAACAGCATCCCCGGATAAATCCCCTTGCCAGCAGGTTGGTGTTGACTCAACTTCTCACCGCACCATTGACAATAGAGATTATCGGGAGCGTTTTCGTGTCCTTTGCTGCAATAAACGCGCGTCATCGGCTTTGGCTCAATCAAACAGAAGGTATAGCCGATCTTAGATTAGCCCAAGCTGATATTAATCGGTTGGCTATCCTTGCCAGTTTTGCAACTGGAGGTGAGGGGGAAGAAGACGTGGAGACGGGGAGACGTGGAGACGCGGAGAGAGGAAGAGAAGAAAGTAGAAGTAATTACTTCCCCATCTTCATCATCTTCATCACCTTCCCCACCTTCCCCATCTTCCCCACCTTCATCATTATTCCCCGCGTCGCCGCGTCGCCGCGTCGCCGCGTCCTCTTCCCCGTCGATTAAAAGGAAAAATCCCAATGGCATTAACTGCTTCTACTATGTTGGAATTGAATACTAAAGCACCCGAATTCCAGCTACCCGATGTTGTTTCGGGCAAAACTATTTCCTTAGATACCTTTGCTGGTAAAAAAGCATTGCTGGTAATGTTCATCTGCCGCCATTGTCCGTTTGTGAAACACATCCAAACCGACCTCGCACAATTGGGGAAAGACTACAAAGAAAAAAACATCGGCATCGTCGCCATTAGCGCCAATAACGTCGAGCAATATCCAGAAGATGCACCAGAGAAACTCAAACAAATGGCAGAAGAATTAGGGTTTACCTTTCCCTTCTGCTACGACGAAACCCAAGAAACTGCTAAAGCTTACACCGCCGCTTGTACTCCCGATTTCTTCCTATTTAATGCCTCACGCAAGTTAGTCTATCGCGGGCAATTAGATGACAGTCGTCCCAGTAACGGCATACCCGTGACTGGTAAACACTTGCGCTTGGCAATAGAGACAATTTTAGTCGATAAACCGATTACCCAAGAACAGAAACCCAGCATTGGCTGCAATATTAAATGGAAACCCGGTAACGAACCAAGCTATTCTCGCTAGGGAATTGTAGATTTAAGATTTTAGATTTCAGATTGAACAATTAATCTGAAATTTTAAGTTTTTACTTCCCTAGCTCCTAGTCCCTAGCTCCTAGCTCCTAGCTTTTATGAAACCCGCACAAATTCTGATGGTTATAATGATTGTACTTGGGGCGGTGACTGGCTCAACCCTGGCAACAGTTGCTTATCTCAACCGCAGACAATCTGGAGTCATCAATCCAAATCCATTAGAGTTATTCAAGCGTGTAAGTGGAACGCAAAAGTATAGCTTGGAACAACCAATAACGCTGCAAAAGAACCAAAAAAATCGGGAATTTACCCAGTTTCGCCAGCGTTTTTTAGAGTCGGTAAAACGCCGCGACGCTAATTTTATTCGCGCCATTTCCACTCCCCAAACTCAATGGAGTCGCAGCGGTATAATTGATATAGAAACTTATAAAATTGACGATTCTCAATCTAATTTATGGCAAGCAATGGAAAAAGCCGTTGGTGCAGGTTGTACCATAGAACGCAACGCCAACGTCGCTGAAAAAGACGCAGATTCCGATGTTTGGGTATGTCCAGATATGGCGCTTAACCCCATCAGTAACGCCGCAGGACAAGCGCAAGTGGGAATTTTAGGAGAAAACGTCAACGTACGATCGCAACCCAATACCCGCAGCGATATCCTCGTCGTCCTTTCCAAAGAACTGGTACAATTTGATACCGATAACTTTACGAATTTACCCGTAAGACAGCAAGAGTCAATCAACGACATAGAAGGTTGGACGCCGGTGATTCTCAACGATGGCAAGCGGGGTTGGGTGCAAAACAGGTTTGTATATTATGAAAACAGAGATTACCGAGTCAGTTTTGTGCGCTCGCGCGGACAGTGGCGGTTGCGTTATTTCTGGCGAGGTGGGGGTAATTAAAGATACCAGATTCAACGCGATCGCATTCTATTCCTCCCCTTCAACTCGACTGAAAAGACGCTGCACCACCTCTAGAGTTTGGTAAGCTAATTTGGGGTCAATTTTCAATTTTTCTTGCTTAAACATCATGCGATCGCGCAAATCAATCGCCGTCACCAATATTTCGTAATCTTCCTGGTTATAGAAATTATAAGCGAAGAAAGTTTGAGCTAAAGTTTTCGGATTTTGAGTCTCAAAATCAATCCCATGTTGTTCTGCTAGCATTCGCATCACCGCAAGAGCAATAAATACAGCCGAACAGATAGCAGCCTCAAACGCCTGCATTTCAATAATTTCTAACAATCTTGCCAAATAAACCCGAATATCGTATAAATCTCGACGCGGGTAATCATATAGTTCAGGTATTTGATCGAGATTCACTGCTTTTTCACCCCGTAGTTAGATCGAGATAGGCGCGATCGCAAGCTACGAACAGCACATACAGATTGTATGACGCATATGCGATCGCGCGGACAGTGGCGGCTGCGCTATTTCTGGCGCGGTAGGGGTAATTAAAGATACTAAGCTATCGCTCTCTCTACTCCCTCTCTGCGCCCTCTGCGTCTACCCTACGGGAAGCCGCTGCGCGTCTATGGCGGTTCAAATCTTCTTACTCGCCTCAATTATAGACAGCGATATGCCTCGCTTCGCTGTGCGTGAAGCGTACCGAGATTAGCGGCACCCGTTCCCCGCAGGGGTTCCCGAAGGGTAGGGTAGCTATCGCTCCAAGAAACGCACTACAAATTTTACTTGTGGTGAACAAATTTTATTTTAACTTGAATTTATATATAAATATGTGCTAAATTTTACCCGAATACCTGCATTAAGATTTTGACAAAATGACGACAGGATTGTTCAGCAAAAAATCAGTAGACGAATTATTGCAAGCAAACGATTTAGACAGCGATAAAGAACTGGATAAATCTCTTGGGTTAGTCGCGCTCATCGCTCTTGGTATTGGTGGTATAATTGGTGCCGGTATTTTTGTCCTCAGCGGACAAGCAGCGGCGAACTATGCAGGGCCGTCTATTACTATATCATTTATTTTAGCGGCGATCGGCTGCGGTTTGTGCGGACTTTGTTATGCCGAATTTGCCTCGTTGATACCGATCGCTGGCAGTGCCTACACTTATGCTTATGCTACTTTGGGAGAATTGGTAGCTTGGATAATCGGTTGGGATTTAATTTTAGAATATATCTTTTGCGGTGCTACTGTTGCCGTTGGTTGGTCGGGATATATGGTTAGTTTATTACAAGATGTAGGAATTGTCATTCCTGCGGAATTAGCCAATCCGCCGTTTAACTTACCAGCAATGTTTATTATTGCTTTGATGACGATATTGCAAGTTATCGGTTTGCGGCGATCGATGGCAGTTAATAATATTATCGTAGTCGTAAAAACCCTAGTAATTTTACTATTTATATTTGGCGGATTGGGTTACATAAACCAACAAAACTGGCTGCCGTTTATTCCCGAAAATGCTGGAAAATTTGGCATTTATGGGTGGAGTGGAGTTTTGCGGGGTGCGGGAGTAGTGTTCTTTACTTACATCGGTTTCGATGCCATTTCTTGTGCGGCGCAAGAAGCACGCAACCCCCAGCGAGATATGCCGATTGCGATTATGGGTTCTTTACTAATTGCCACCATACTTTATATTGCCGTCGTGTTAGTTTTGACAGGAATTGTACCTTATACAGAATTAAATGTTCCCGACCCAATTGCGGTAGGAGTAAATGCAGTGGGAGAAGGATTGCGCTGGCTGAAACCGATAATTAAAATCGGTGCGATCGCGGGAATGAGTTCGGTAATAGTAGTATTTATTCTAGGGCAATCCAGAGTATTTTATGCAATGGCAAAAGATGGATTGCTTCCCCCTCAATTTGCTGCCATTCATCCTCAATTCCGCACACCTTATATTTCCACCATTGTATCGGGAGTTGTCGCCATGTTGCTAGGAGGATTATTGCCGATATCAATATTAGGAGAATTAGTTTCAATCGGCACTTTACTGGCATTTTTAATAGTTTGCATTGCCGTTGTAGTATTGCGTCGCACCAGACCAGATTTACCCAGACCTTTCAAAACACCGCTAGTGCCATTAGTGCCAATTTTAGGTGCATTAATATCTGGCTTGCAAATGGTTTCACTCCCTGGGGATACATGGTTGCGATTGATAATTTGGTTGGCAGTTGGTTTGCTGATCTACTTCACTTATGGTCGCCAACATAGTACGCTACAACAAAAAAGACTACAGCAAACTGATTAACTTTACAGGGCTTACGCACGACAAGTTTTGCCAATCTACACCGACACCCTGAAGGGTGCGGCTATAAAAACAAAGCCCGCCTTCGCGGGCTAAAAGTTTTAAAGCCTGCTACGCCTTGCTTTGTCTGTGTAGCGACACCATGCGCGGGTGTCGGCTACTAGAGGCAGTTGATGATATTAGTTCCCCATTTCAATCGCTTTGAGAATTTTCAGATACAATTCTTCTACAACTTTCATTTGTTGTTCCCCAATCGAAGCGTAGTGTTCTAAACCAGGAGCGCCATTGATTTCAAGAATGATATAATCCTGCATAGGCTGCGTGATGTCACTGGTAATAATATCCACACCGCCTAACCTCAAACCCATATCTTTGGTGACGCTTATTGCTAGCTTTTGAAAATCCGGATGCATTTCTTTTGTTACATCTATTGCTTCACCTCCGGTTGATAAATTAGCATTATCTAATAGTTTTATTCTGGTATTTTCCGGAATGACGCTATTAAGGGTTAGTCCCTGTCTTTGCAATTTAGCTGCTATTCTAAAATCATCCAAATCTATAGTAATATCTCTGTTCTCTTGTAAAAATATTGTCTGTTTTTGAGCGAGAATCTCAAGAATACTAGATTTGCCATCCCCGATTACCGATAGTGGCATTCTCTGATAGGCGGAGACGATATCGCCATCTAAAACCACAACTCTGTAGTCGTTACCAGGGTAAAATTTTTGAATCAGTAGTACTGAAGTCTTTAAAAATATTTGTTGTGCTGTTTGATAATATTCCTCTTTGTTATAAACTTTAGCGACCATAATTCCTTTACTTAGATCGTTGGGTTTTACAATTGCAGGAAAGCCAAGATTTTTGGCGAAATCGTAACCGTCATCAATATTTCTCTTTTTAATCAGCTTGCTGCACAGTTTATCGCTGAAAAATGTTTGTTCTTCAGGCACCTTGTATCCCAATTCTTTAAGAAAGAAACTAGCGTAACCTTTATCTTGTACGATGGCTACCGAAGCATGATTGTTAATCTCGAATCTGGTGTTACGAAAAAAGGTTCGCTTGCCATTTTTAAAAGTAATATGTCCCACAAAACCATATTCTGGTTCAATTAAAACCGTAGCTCCTATCTGAGGAGTTAACTTTTTAATTACTTCTGTTACAAATGGTAATTTCACGCTTGACCTCAACTCACACAAAATCACAAATAAATATTTTACTTCAAGTTACTTCAATTAGCAAATTATAAATTATACGCAAAAAAACAAAGGGCGATCCGAAAAATCGTGGGGTTAGAGTCACGAGATTGACGCAGTGGGTTTTTGGTCCCGCGTGGGTTTGAGCGATCCAAAATCCCAAATTCAAAATCTAAAATTAACTCAGATGAGTTCGCAGCAATCGCTCCTGTCGCTTCAGCGCTGCCAACAGTTCGGCATTCTGAAGAATTATACCAGCTTGATTATTAAAAATTTGCATAGATTTTTGGTCGCTTTCATCAAAACTAACCTGGAAATAATCTGGTACATCCTCCTCCCCATCGGGATAATAGTCGGAAAAATACCCTGGTTTTCGCTTGTTAATTAATTGAGTCACCCCAATCAAATCTCCATCCGGACTCAAGACTGGCATACACAGTAAACTGCAAGTGCGATAACCCGTTTTTTTATCCGTTTTCTTCGCTGTTTCTGAATTGGGATGATCGTACAAATCAAACGGAATATTCAAAGTTTTGCCTGTTGCTGCTACCGTACCAGCATAACCTTGCCCTATTGGCACTCGTATTTCTTGGAGCGAACCATCTTCAAAAGCAATTTTCGTCCACAATTCCCGCGCCTGATAATCTAATAACCACAAGGTACTGCGATCGGCATTCATTAATTTTTTCGCTGCTTCCATCACCCGTTGGAGAATTTCTTCTAATTCCAAACTACTTTGACTGACAGATCTCGTCGCCGCCATTAGCGCCGCCGCTACTCGTTGTCCCCTGGCAGTTTTATGATAAGAGCGAAAACTTTCTAAAATCATTTGAATCATGGGCGCGCTTTCGGCAAATTTTTCTTCATCCGCTTTGGTAAAACCCTGGGAATCGATTCTTTCCGATAAAGCAGCAGTGCGGTTATTACGTGGCTTCAACTTGTTGAGTAACTGCACAACGGCAACTAAATTTCCCTGCTCGTTTAACAGCGGTAAGGCTAACATAGTGTAAGTGCGGTAGCCATTTTTTTTGTCTTGTTCTTGAGCCATTTTTGATCGCGGATCGGCATAAAAATCGCAGGGTATATTAATCACTTGTTTGGAAGTTGCCACCTCGCCGACAATGCCTTGATTAGCAGGAATCCGAATTTCTAGACCACCATCGCCGTCTGTTTCCGCAACTATTGACCAAAATTCGTTTTTCTCTTCATCTAATAAGAAAATGCTGGTACGGTCTGCATTGAGGGATTTCCCCATTTTGATAGTAATAGAGCGTAAGGTGGTATCGAGAATATCATCAAACCCTTGATTATCCATGACGCTATTGAGCATTGCTAGGGTTTTTCTCACCACATTATTTTTATCCTGGATTTCTGCATCTTGCTTGACGCTGGCAAACATTCTAGCATTTTGCAGCGCTACACCCGCTTGAGAATTAAAGATCTGCATGTATTTTTGACTTTGATCGTCAAAGCTAGCTTTAAAACATTCGGGTGCTTGGGGCCAATCTTCTGGATTATATGGGGGAAATTCTCCCAGTCTTTTTTTGTTAACTAATTGAGTCACACCCAGCAACTCGCCATCGGGACTAAACACTGGCATACAAAGTAAGCTACAAGTGCGATAACCTGTTTTTTGATCTGTTTGTTTTGCTGTCTCTGAATCTGCGCGATCGTAGAGGTCAAACGGAATATTTAAAGCTTCTCCTGTTTGAGCAACTTTGCCAGCGTAACCTTGGCCTATTTTGACGCGCAATTCTCTGACGGAACCGTCTTCAAATGGTATTTTTGTCCAGAGTTCTTGTTTGTCTTTATCTATCAGCCATAAGGTGCTGCGATCCGCATTCATCAGTTTCTTCGCTGCATCCATTACTCTAGCAAGGACTTCTTCCGGATCGAGAGTGCTTAGCGCAACCGTTCGCGTCGCTTCTGTCAGCGCTTCCGAAGCTTGTAATCTTTGGGTTAATTTATAACAATACTGGCATCTTTGCAGAATTCTGCGAATATCCGGGGCATAGTCGGCAAACTGTTTTTGATCCGATTCCGTGAAACCCTGTTTGTCAATTTTTTCTGATAAAGGTGCTTGAGGATTACTGGAAAATTTTAGTTTATTCACTAATTGAACGATCGCGACTAACTCTCCCTTCTCGTTTAATAACGGTAACACTAACTCGTTGTAAGTCCGATATAAATTTTCTTTTTCTGCATCTTCTACTACTAACAATTGATCCCCTTCGTCGCAGAACGTGAACGGCTGATTGAGAAATGTTTTAAAAGAGGCGAGGCGAGCCTTTGTCTGTTTTTGAGAAATAATGTCAATCTTTGGGTCACTACTACCTCCATCCCTAGTACTAATCGACCACAATTCAAACTTTTCTTCATCAAGAAAGATGATTTTAGTTTGGTCTACCCGCATTAATTCCGCCAGTTTGAGGGTAATAGACCCAAAAATTTCATGCAGAATATAATCGAAACCCTTGCTCTCCATCACAATCAGCATGGATAGGAGTTTTTGTTCTTGGGTGACAATAACTTGCATAAAATCTGCCTGCAAGTCTGCTAATGCTTTGTTCACCCAAGTGCGGTTAAATACAGCAGCATAAATGCGGTTACAAACCTTTAACTTTCCCTGCTGCTTAACGACTAATCCCGATAACTGCAATTCCATTTGTTCTCGACTGTCGTCCGCCGCCACTTCACCTAGCAGCAAAATTTGCTGATAAAGATCGAGCAACAATTTTTTATGTTGCCCAACTCTGAGAATGCGATTGCGGATGGTTTTCAGATGCGGCGGTTCGTCAGAAGCTTCCCAGTTTTCGATCAGGCGCGATCGCACTAATTTTTCTATTTGCGCGCTCGCATCTCCAGGCATATCCGCTTCTTGGAGGATGAGGTTACATAACTTTTGCGTTAAAAAAGGTTGTCCGCCTGTCCAGTCTAAAATTGCTTTTAAAACCGCTTGCGAATCGCTCACTTTTCCCTTCAAACCTTGAGCAAGCGGTTGAGCTTCCTGTAATTGAAAGCCGTGTAATTCAACGGCACGACCAATATTAAACGGCGTGCGGTTTTTATCTTGAATTAAATCGGAAGGAGTTGCTACTCCCAACAGAGCAAACGTTAACCTACCGTATTCATTACAACCGCGAATAAAGCCAAAAAAATCATCGGTGTTAAAACTTAAGCTGAGAACGCTATCAATTTCATCGATAAAAATTACGATATTTTCACTAATTGACTCTAGCAAAACTTGTTCCATAAACTCACTTAAGCGCGACACGGGGGGGAGATACGCGCGATCGCTCAACCAACTCTGTAAGTTAATCTTTGAGGATAGTTGGAAACTCGTCACCAGCCGTCGCATCATCCCAGCGTACCACTGATCTGGAGTGATATCCTGGCAACCAATTTTGGTTAAATCAATCGCAGCACAGGCAAAACCTTCTGCTTGCAATTTGTGCATTGTCCGCACGCGCAAGCTGGTTTTTCCCATCTGTCGCGCATTTAAGACGTAACAAAACTCCCCTGCTTTTAATCCTTCATAAAGTTCTCTATCTGCTTGTCGCACTACATAGGTGGGAGCATCTAAAGGTAAATGTCCCCCGACTTTGTAAGTGTAAGTTACGCTTTGTGTTTCAATCATATAATGCGCCTGATTTTTTGGTAATTGGTAATTGGTGAAGTGTAATTGGTAATTGGTAATTGGGCAGCTAGGAAGTTGACAAGCGATCGCGAAAATAAATCCTGTACAAATCAAACCGAGGAATCACCTGATTGCCCTCAAACTTAACCAACCCCATACTGTGTAATTTAAACGCTTGCAACGATTCTAACTCCACAGGTGCATTCGCTCTCACTACTTTAGCAAAAGCATCTGCCAAATCCGGGTACTGTTTTAACGTCCACAAATGTCTTCGCAAATGGTCATCGTAAAGCCCCGCCTCGGCGACAGCAGTTTGCAATAGTTTCTCCAAAGTTATTTGCTGCTGTGCGATGTGATACAGCCCCAACCGCACCAAATACGGATGTCCCCCTACTAAAGCCATTAATTGTTCAATCTGAGTCGCGTTCCAATTTAACCTGTGCCGCTCTGTTAAATCAAGCACCTGCTCTAAACTAAACTCCGGCAATTCAATTGGCAATCCAACATTAAACGGCGACTGATTTACATTCATCGGCACGTAAACTTCCGTCGAATGCACGACTACCAATCGCAGTTTTTCCCACAGATTGCTGTCTTTATCTCCATATCCAGCTTCCTCATACCAAGCTCGCAGCAACCCAAAAAAATCATCGGCAATTTTGGGGTATTGAAAAACCCGATCGACTTCATCTAAACCTAATAGCAACGGCTGCTCTGAACTTGACAGCAAGCAATCTTCAAAATAAGCCGTGCAGTTATCTTTGCTGCCATAAGTATCGCTCCAATAATCGTCTACTTGATGCGCCAGCCGCAACTTGCGAGAAATTTTGCCACAAAACCACCGCAAAAGTTGATTTAAATTCGTAAAAACTGCTGTATCTGCATGTTGAAAACTCAACGGCACCGTGCGATAGCCTTGTTCTTCTTTGGCATGGTAAAGAATTCTCGCCATCAGGGAAGTTTTGCCCATTTGTCTCGGCGCTTTAATCCGAATTAGCGCCCCCGGTTGTAAAATTTCCCTGTAACATTGCGCCTCATAAGGAACTCGCTCTACGTAAAATGCCGAAGCCAGTCGCACTTGTCCGCTCGGTAACTCTGGTTCTGCCACTGGTAAGGGCAGTGAGGGCGCAAACGGGTGAGGTGATGAGGCGCTAAAATTATCCTCATCTTCCCATTTTTTGCTCTCATTTCCTGTCAATATATTCAGGAATTCTTGCATCAAAATTGGCGTGTCAGCAGGCGATTTCCACTCTCGTTGCCCAATTCCATCCAGGTAGCAGCGCAAATCGTGATTTAATGGCACGCTTTGAGGACAATTGACGCGGATAGGCAGCACCACGGGCTTATTGTCGGCGGTGTGCAACTCTTTAATCCACCGTAACATCTCGATTGCCATTTCACTCACCGCAACTTCGGGAGACAAAAACAGCAAAAAGTAGTCGCATTGCTTCAATTCAGCATCAATGCGAGTCAGCCAGTCTCCACCTTGGTTTTCGGGTCCTTCAAAGGCTGCTGGTGGCACTGCGGTTGGAGTGTTAAAATCCAAGGTAACGATAAAAGCCCTCGCTCCTGCATCCTCGATCCCTTGGTAAAATTTTAACGCTAGACTCCGGTCTGGTTCCTGGTTACGATAGCAGATAAACACTTTCTTTTTCATCTCCTCTGTCCTCTTGGCTTTAAGGGATCGCTCGATAGCCCCCCGAAAATTTTTTTTACCCACCTTCTCTCCCAAAGCCTTTGACAACTTCTTCCACAAGTTGAAACCGACATCCTTTTCAATATACTCAGGATTCAATGGGTAAATTTTCCTATAACTCAGTCCTTCCCAAGACCCCACAAATACTTGTCTTTCCAGATCGTTTAGGTGCCTTCCTGTCTGGGAATAGATTAATTCATCTGCAAATTCTAATCCTTCTTCAACGTCCATAAACCAGCTATAATTTTTCTTATGTTCTTAATTTAAGTATTATACTTATTCCCCGTTCATATCTAGCAATCTCACCCTGGAATGAATTTTATAAACTTTAAGTCTAATTATTTTAATCAAAGATAATATTTTGGCAGCTCAACTGAGTTTTACTGAGATTTTATGAGCTTTTTGAAAATCGATAATTTGCAACGTTTCTAAATCCCTGAGATTTTCTGGTTGTTTTTAATTAAAATATCTGGCAAACTAATAAGATCTACCTGGGATGGAATCTGGTAATGGCTCATGGGTCATGGCTAACTGCTAATGGCTCATGGCTCATGGCTAATAGCTAATATCTAATAGCTAATATCTAATGGATATTTATCAAGAGTACCCTGCCTGTTAATCCAATTAGCAATTAGCAATTAGCAATTAGCAATTACCAATTACCAATTACCAATTACCACCGCAATGTTAATCGTTTATTTAGGGTAAATACATGTTTAATCCCACAGCAGTAACGATTGATAGCTTTGTTCAAACCTTACAGGCTGGTTACCGTCGCAATTACGGGGGTTTGAAGCCAAATTACGCCGATATCATCGGTTGGACTGGAAATATGGCTTTAGAAAACATTGCCAACAGCGATGCGCTTTATCACAATGTCGAACATACGATCTACGTTACCTTAGTAGGACAGGAAATTCTTTGGGGTAAGCACATCCGCGAGGGTGGGGTGACTTGCGAAGACTGGCTGCATTTCATTATTTCTCTGTTGTGCCACGATATTGGATACGTTAAAGGAGTTTGCCAGCAAGACCAGCCAGCCGAAAGACTCTATGCTACTGGTTTAGAAAATACGATGGTTTGTCTACCTTTGGGCTGCACAGATGCCAGTCTTACCCCTTATCATGTAGACCGGGGCGAACTATTTATTGACGAGCGTTTTGGCAGTAACAAATTGATTGATGCCGCAACAATTAAGCGCAACATAGAATTGACTCGATTTCCCGTCCCGGCAGATGAAGATCATCAAGATACAGTTAACTATCCCGGTCTAGTTCGCGCCGCCGATTTAATCGGTCAACTCAGCGACCCGCGCTACCTGCAAAAAATTGCTGCTCTATTTTACGAGTTTGAAGAAACAGGAGTCAATAAAGATTTGGGTTACAAAAATCCCGGACATTTGCGGCAGAATTACCCTAATTTTTACTGGAATATTGTTTATCCTTACATCGAACCAGCATTGAAATACTTAGATCTAACAATGGCAGGAAGGCAAATAGTGGCTAATCTGTATGCGAATGTATTTCGAGTAGAACACCAATAAGTGGGAATTGCTAATTGGTAATTGCTAATTGGTTGCCCCTACAAATCCTTCAAATATACCCAACCACCGCGAACGAACATGATATCACTAGACAATTAGCCATTAGCCATTACCTATCTATTTTAAGAAACCCGGTTTTTTAGAAAAACCGGGTTTCTTTCATGCGCTTAATCCAACTCCCTCCTACCCTCCAACGCACGTGCCAAAGTCACTTCATCGGCATATTCCAAATCTCCACCCACCGGCAAACCAAATGCAATTCGCGTCACTTTTGTAAAAGGCTTTAATAACTGACCGACATAAAGCGTTGTCGTCTCTCCTTCTACACTCGGACTAATTGCCAAAATCACTTCTTTCGGTCTTTGTTGACTTACCCGCCGCACCAACGGTGAAATATTAAGCTGTTCCGGCCCAATGCCATCCATCGGTGAAATTACACCACCCAAAACGTGATATTTGCCGCTATACTCGCGGGTTTTTTCTAAAGCAATGACATCTTTAGAATCAGCTACCACGCAAATAGTTGTATCGTCCCGATTTCTGTTGCGACAAATTTCGCAAACTGGCTCAGCCGATAAGTGAAAACACACCGAACAAAGCCCGATTTTTTGTTTTGCTTCGACTAAAGCATGTGCTAAGGCTTGTACCTCTGCATCGGGTCGCTTTAGGATATGAAGAGCCAAGCGCTGTGCGGTTTTAGGGCCAACTCCCGGCAAGCGCTGCAATTCCTCAATTAAACGAGCCAAAGGGCGTGTGTAAACCGTGGGACTGCCTCCAATTTGTGTGATTTTTCCTACTCTATTATACTTATAATATATTGCCAAATCGTTCATTTTTTAGCTGCGTTTCGCTTACGCGATAGCTAAGCGCATCCGCGCAGCTTCGCTTCCGCTTCACGCGCAGCGTGCCCCAGGCATATCGCTCCTAAACCCGTACAGAAACGCTCTCAAATTGCTGCTGCAATCATCTTTAGTAATATTTACATGTTTTTCTTCATCCATAATTATTAATTTTTCTAAAAAATTAGGGGAATTGGCAATTTGGCGTGGCAGACAACAAGATCGCGACTTGCGGTTCAATCGTAGTGGGTTGGGTTGCAAGGTAAAAAACCCAACCGCCAATGTTGGAATTTCTACCTCGACGCAAGCGTCCTCAACAGTGATAAGATTGACCTGAACACTTGCGACCTAGAAAGAGAAAAGATGAATAACAATCTTCGCAACATTCTCGTAGGGGCTGGTATCGCTGCTGTTGGTGCAATTGGCACTAAATTAGCAGTAGATTATTTTCAAAATCGAGGCAAAGAAGAAGTCATAGATGAAAGCCAAGGCGATGCTGAAGTAACCTCGGCTGAAGAAGTTGCATACGCCACCGTTGAAGAGAGTTCGGTGCAAAGTTTCCTCGATGCTAGTTTTGGCGATCCGGGGCGTTACGTCCCCAATCGTCCCCCGAAAGTTTTCGATTATCAGGGACAACAATACATGGTGATTTGGGCTTACGACAACGAAAAAGCCAAAAATCAAATGATGGCTTTCAAGTATACAGATGAAGGTCGTAAAATGATCGCCAGCGTTGGATATACCGGCGATCAAACCGATTACAATATTAACATGAGCGATACACCTTTTGCCGTCGAAGTAAACGGCGAAAAGATTGCATCCGGTCAAAGCCAAACAGCAGGCGCAAGTGATGTTGATTTCGTTCTAGCTGCTTAAAATCGAAACTTAAGAAACCCGGTTTTTCCAAAAAACCGGGTTTCTGTTAAGAACTAAACCCTCCCCTACTAGAAATCGAAATAAATATAAGGTAATACTTCTTGAGGCGCTAACAGCCACACTGCATACAGACAGACTGGCACTAATAGAAGTTTAACTGGCCAGTTAAGCTGTAAATTTAACCCTCTTTGAAATGCGAAGATAAGCCCCATCGCGGCTACTAAAATTCCTAGCAATAAAGCGATTTGTAATCCGTCTAAACCCATTGCTTCTACGTAAACTTTCTGTGCAAACTGCACGTCACCTTGATGTCCCCACAAATGCTGAATTGCCCATCCAGCTTCTTTTAAATTGGGTAAGCGGAAAAAGATCCAACAGGTGAAAACCATTCCTTGGGTCAGCACCCATGCAAAAATAATCCCAGGTACGCTTACCCACCAAGTTTTTAGCAAGGAAATGCGACTAGATATTGCTTCGGTAATGCGGTGAACTACTAAGGCGAAACCGTGCAACCCACCCCAAATAATAAATCCCCAAGCTGCACCGTGCCAAATCCCCGCAATTAGCATCACAATTAATAGATTGATGCAGGTACGTGGCAGTCCTCGCCGCGAACCTCCTAAAGGAAAATAAAGGTAATTTCGCAGCCAATCTCCCAGGGTAATGTGCCACCGCCGCCAAAAATCGGCAATGCTAGTAGTTAGATAGGGAAAGTCAAAATTTTGGGGTAAATTTAATCCCAAAAGCAAGGCACTTCCACGGGCAATATCCACATAAGCGCTAAAATCTAGATACAGTTGCAATCCATAGGCAAAGGTAGCCAACCATATATCGCCGCTGCCTGCCCGTTCTAAATTATCAAAGCTTAAACTAACTAATATTCCCAATCTATCTGCAATCAAGGATTTTTTAACCGCACCGCAGGCAATTAACCACAATCCTTCGACAATCTGTTCGGTATTGGGAAACCGCAATAGGTTCAACTGCGCTGCTAGATGATGATAGCGAGTAATCGGCCCGGAAATTAGTTTGGGAAAAAACAGTTTGTAGGCGGCAAATTTATCAAACTGCTGGGTGGGAGGCGCACCGCGATATACGTCAATTAGGTAGGCGATGCACTCAAAGCAGAAGAAGGAAATTCCTAAAGGTGCGATTATGTTAGTGCCGATGGAGTTGGCTTGCTGTTGGAGAATTGGCAAGTTTAGTACCTGCCCGATGGAATTTAATATAAAGGGGACGTATTTGAAGCCCAACAGTAAAAAAACGTTGATCGCGATGCCTAAAGATAACAGCTTTTGGCGGCGATTTCCATCTGTTTCTATGAAAGGCCAATCTTGGTTATAATTCTGCCAGTTGACATCAGAACGCTTCTGGGATTTATTTTTGCCAATTGCCTGTCCCAAGCGAAAGTTAATCAGGATGAGGACAAATAGCAGGGGTATGTACTGCCACTGCAACGAAGCGTAGAAGACTACGCTGGCAATTAGAATTATCCACAACCTTAACCGCTGGTGTCGCACTAACCAGTAGAGGGCGATGGCGCACAGCAAGAAGAATCCGTAGGAAAGCGAGATGAAGGTCATTATTGCTAATTGCTAATTGCTAATTGTTAATTGCTAATTGCTAATTGCTAATGGGTAATTTCGATCTGCAATCTAAAATTACCCATTACTCATTACCCATTACTGTTTCGGTTTGGGCCAGGGGATTAGGGGGTCTTGTGCTAGTCTCTCGGCGACGGCGGCGGCGCCGTAGCGGTTGAGGTGGCTGGGGTCGGAGAAGTATTCGTTTTTACTAGGCCACAGGGTACTCCAGTCCCGGAAGGTAAATTCCCGACTCAAGGAGAGGCGCAGCATGTTCAGCGTGAATTCTTGTTCGTACTTACGCCGCGCTGTGTCTAAGTATTCTTCGGTTAGGGGTAGGTTGATGAAAACTAGAGGAATCTCCCGCGCTTGGGTGAACTGGACTAGGGATTCTAGGGCGATCGCTTGGTCACCCCCCAGTTGAAAACTTTGATAGTCTTTGTCGTATTCGCCGGTGACTTTGGCGTGTTGTTCGTAGTAGGTTTCCGGATCGAACTGGATCGACACTGGATAAAACCCATCCCAGTCACCCATGACTCGGTTTACTCGATCGGGGGACTCAACTGTTTGGGATGCTGAGTTATCATTCAGCGTTGTGGCGATGCGGTCTTGCAATAGAGTTTGCAGGCGATCGCGCATCGGATAGGTCGCCGATAGGTTTGCCAACGATTGATTTAACCAGGAATCGATCTGTTTGGAATTGACTGCCAAAATATTACCAGACGCTCCCGATGCCTTTGACGTAGCGGCGAACGGTTGATTGGATTTGTCGGGTGGGTCTTCCACTGCACCGGGTCTGGGAAGGCTACCGGATGCTAACAATCTATACCCAGCCGACTCGGCGATCGCGCGGTATGTTGCATCACTTCTACCGCTGTTAAATGCCCTTGCACCATCGGCCCAAATAATCAATTTCGGTAATTGTTCTGGTGTTAAAATTTGGCGGATCGTTAAATCTACTACTTGGGCGGTCGCGCCGTTGACGCCAAAGTTAAATACTTGGATTTTCCCATATCCCTGGGCCGCTAGGGCTTGTTCCAACGCACCTGGTTCTATGCCCCGCAGCGCTCTGGAACTACCTACAATTAAAACGTCTGGCGGACCATTTTTGGCTACGTGCTGCTGGTAAAATGCCAGTTTTTCGTCTAACTGCGGGTTGTTGAAGCTGGGGTAATACGATTTGTTGGTGGTAATCTTGGCGTTTTGACCCGTCTCGTCCAGACTAACGCTGACGTTGCCCGGTTCAGTAAAGCCGGTAGTATCGAATACATCTTTGTTCCGGCGCGATTCCCGGCGCGACTGCTTCGCTTTTGGCGAAAGTTCGATTTCCCCCAGCGCGTCGTTGGTGGTCTGGGGTGAGTTTGTGCGTACTAGCGACGATGAACTTGCTCGATTGACTGGCGATTGCAAGATTTGACCGATGACTATATCTACTCCTGCCGTCAGCATCAGTCCTACCGTGCCCCAAACCACGGCTACTTTTGAGCCTTCGTAACCGATTTGACTCGGTACTGATGCCAAATTTTGCCCTTCTTCGCTGCCGACGAACAGTTGCGAACCCACCAGATGATTGGCGATTCCTTCAGTCAAGTGCTGCCAGCCATTTTTGACATCGGTTTGCCAGCCCGCTTCCTTTTCTTCCCCTTCCTGGGTGAGCAGCCCGTCTGCGTAAGCATCGGTTTTGGGAAACTCCACCGCCCCTCCCGGCGCGGGCTGCTTGCGGGGGACAAAATCTACGCTGTAATTCCACAGGGGTTGCTTTTGACCCGCCCTTCTTCCGTATATTTTTACACCTAATAAATCGGTAATTTCCAGGGCGCGGACGAAGTTGGCGGTGAGGGTGGCGACGCGCTGTTGGGTGGGACAAACGGGGGCGTCGGTCATGACGTGCAACAGATCGTCTTTAAACCGGACTTGAATGCGAATACCGCCAGTTTCCAGACGGGTGTCGAGATCGGGGTTGAGCAATTGACCGAGTAAAAATGCGATCGCTCCCTCATGTCCTGCTTGGGCTAAGGCGAGGGCAGACATTGCTAGTGCGGGGTTTTTCGCCGCTGGTAAATCGAGCCAATCGACCCATACCGGCGGTGCATCAAACGCTTCGTGACCGTAGATCGTGGCGGCGAAGATACTGCGGGGGGCGAGGGATTCTAAAATTGGCGCGATCGCTTTGATGCACTGTTGTTTGTTTGGATGGGTGGGGAGGGTAGTGTGATGGCAAGAAATATGCAGCGTCGATTCTTTGAGAACGGCGGTGACGGCGATGCCCATTTGGGCCAACGCGCCGGATAGAAGGCGAGCGATCGATTCCCCATCGCCCCAACTTGCCCACAGCGAGAGCATTTCTTCTGGGGGTGTCAGATCCACCCGCAGCATCCACTCTGGGGTTGATTCCCCCGTCACCTGGGATAGAATTACTCCATCCCGGAACCCTTCGAGGCGCAGCGAGCGCAACTTTTGGATTACCGGAGTTGCTAGCAGCGACGGATCGGGGCTGTAGGCAGATTCGCAGAACACCCAAAGGCGGCGTTCTTTGGCTCGATGAACCACACTAGACGACGACCCGATTTGGGCAGAAGATTCGATGGGATCCCCATCTTCAAAAGCGCCCTCAAAAGGGCTTTCCTCCTTTTTAGGCAGAGGTCTAGCAACAACCTTGACCTTGACACCCAAAGACTTGAGGCTGGAACCTAAATAGCGAGCGATCGCCAAGGTATCCCCAGCGCGCGCCTGCTCCTGCAAAAATAAATCAGCACTAGAGCTGAGTGACTGCTGTGAAGTGGATTTTACCAACCCAGACCGTGGCGAGGCTGCTAATGGCTTCTGGCTCTGGCTGAGGCTCGCTCCTGTCCCCTTTGGCAATAGTAGTTCGGGATCGATCTGTTCTGTCCAGTCAGGGCGCTTTTGACCCAACACCCGACCGTAAAGAAACACTTGGTGAATGCGAGCTTGATTAGCAGGAAGCAGCGTATCCATCTGGGTCGCCTTGAGTGCCACAAGCAGCCGCTGCAATGCTATTTTTCTGTCGGGACAGCTTTGACCTTCGCAGAGAATATGCAGCTTGTTTTCTCGCAACCGGACTTTAACTTGTATCCCGCTAAGTCCAATCGCCCGTTTGGCCCATTGCGCCAAGCGTGAGGGGTTATCCGCAAGTGTGCGCTCGTTGACTTTCAGCATCAGGGCAATACTACCGGAAATCTCAACAAATCGTTATCGTGACCGCTACCAACCCTTAGAGATATCACACCCTGGAGGATTTGGACACAGTGTTTTACTTCTTGCTGCCGTTGTTATCAGATTCTAAAGCCAACACCAGCAGCGTTTAGCACCCCTCGATAATAGTAAAAAACTCCCCAATAATGGAAGACAAGCGAGATGATGGAGAGCAAAAGCCAAAGCTTGTCAAGCACCAAGCTTTCCCAACCGATCAAGTCAATGCCAAATCTTTGACATTCATTTCTGGCAACATTTATTAAAGTTTAAAAGGACCCTATGCCATCAGAGATTACAGAACTGCAAGAAAGTCGGTCGTTGAACACCCCTCGCGTTACAATTCCCACAGAGATTCTACTGAGTCTGGCGACGGGGCCATTGCTAGTGGGCATTTTAGCCGCTAAAGCATCCCTGGAGTTCCTGCAAGCAGTTGGGTCGGCGAGCGAGGAGGTATTTCGGGGCGCAAGCTTGCCAATCCTAGACTTCCCCGATCGCCAACCCAAGTAAAGACACCGCACTCGGTGCGGTCATGCACCAGTTGGTGTAAATGGGACAAGCAAGACTTTTCCTCCCTCCCAACTACTGATGACCGCACCCTGTGGCACGCTCAAACCGATAAAAAACATCGGCGCTCTCACTTGGTCAACTCCAACACCAAACAAAAAAATATCATCCGCTACAATTTGTCCGCTATCTCCCTAAATAGAATCTATGAGTCCCATACTCCAGTCGGATCATCAGACAGTCGATCTCGTAACGCCTTCAAATTTGTTTCTGCGCCATCGCCTTAAAGTAGTGGAGGACTTGTGGGAATCGGTTCTCCGCTCTGAGTGCGGTCAGGAGTTGGTAGATTTGCTCAAGCAACTGCGATCGCTCTGTTCCCCAGAAGGTCAAGCAACGAACGACACCAGCGCCGAAGTATCCAGAATCATCGCCAGTCTGGATATCAACGCCGCAATTCGCGCCGCCAGAGCTTTTGCCCTATACTTCCAACTGATCAATATTGTCGAACAGCACTACGAGCAGCGCCTGCAACTGCAATCATTACGCATGGGAACCGGACATGCGGCAGATCCGGCGCTACAAGCCTTTGCTAAACTCGATGCAGAATCTATTGGCAGCGAACCCAAAACCGAGGCGCTACAAAAAAGTTGGACTGAAGCAACCTGGACGCGACGGGAACGCAGCACGTTTGGATGGTTATTTAACCAGCTGCGACAGCTGAACGTACCGCCTCGCCAAATCCAGCAAATGATCGACAATCTGGATATCCGGTTAGTGTTTACGGCGCATCCAACGGAAATCGTCCGCCATACCATCCGCGATAAGCAGCGGAGCATCGCTAAGATTCTACAACAGCTAGACAAACTAGAAGAAGAATCGCCCATATCCTGGGAAGAAACCGCGCCAAAAACCTTTGGGGAATCATCCTGGGAATTGCAAGCACTGCGCGAGCAATTAACCGAAGAAATTCGCCTGTGGTGGCGCACCGATGAATTGCACCAATTTAAGCCAACGGTGTTGGATGAAGTAGACTATACCCTCCACTACTTCCAAGAAGCGCTGTTTGATGCCATGCCCCAACTGTATCAGCGGTTTGCCCGCAGTCTTCAAAGTGCGTTTGGCAATCTCACCGCCCCCAGCTACAATTTCTGCAAGTTTGGCTCTTGGGTAGGCTCGGATCGCGATGGCAATCCTTCGGTAACGCCGAAGGTGACTTGGCAAACTGCTTGCTACCAGCGCCATTTGGTGTTGGAAAAGTATATCAAGTCGGTCGAGCGCTTGATTAATCGCTTGAGTCTATCTTTGCATTGGAGCGATGTGCTGCCAGAATTGCTCGAATCTTTAGAACAAGACCGGCAGCAAATGCCAGAAGTGTACGACCAATATGCAATTCGCTATCGCCAAGAACCCTATCGCTTAAAGTTGTCCTACGTCAAAAAGCGATTGGAAAATACGCGCGATCGCAATTGGCAACTCTACCAAAGTACCGACTGGCAAAACGATCAGTATAAACCCACTAACAATACTGGCCTATATCCCTCTGGCGTAGAATTCCTCGCCGAGTTGCGCCTGATTCAGCACAACTTGGCTGAAAGCGGCATCAACTGTCGCGAACTAGAAAATTTGATCTGCCAAGTAGAAATCTACGGCTTTAAGTTAGCTCACCTCGATATCCGCCAAGAAAGTACTCGCCACTCGGACACGATCAACGAAATTGTTGAATACCTGCAAATCTTACCTTGTTCCTATAACGAACTGCCAGAAGCAGAAAAAACCCAATGGTTAGTAGCGGAATTGCAAACCCGACGCCCCTTAATTCCCCCAGAACTGCCGTTTAGCGCCCAAACTAAGGAAACTATCGAAACCTTCCGCGTCGTGCGTCTGCTTCAGCAAGAATTTGGCCCCCAAATCTGCTACACCTACATCATCAGCATGAGCCACGATGTCAGCGACTTGCTGGAAGTGTTGCTACTAGCTAAAGAAGCAGGATTGTACGACGTGGCAACTGGCACCGGCACGCTGCACGTAGTACCCTTGTTTGAAACCGTAGAAGACCTCAAACGCGCCCCCACGGTGATGCAAACCCTGTTTGAATTGCCCTTCTACCGCTCAATGCTAGCCAGCGGCAACGAAAAATTAAGCATGGCGCACGGCGCACGCACCCAGGCGCAGCAGACAAAATCTAACGCCGATCTCACACCCCAACCTTTGCAAGAAGTCATGTTGGGCTACTCTGATAGCAACAAAGATTCGGGGTTCTTAAGCAGTAACTGGGAAATTCATAAAGCACAAAAAGCTTTGCAAGCAATGGCAGAACAGCACGGCATCGCCCTCCGCATCTTCCACGGACGCGGCGGCAGTGTCGGACGCGGTGGTGGCCCTTCTTACGAAGCTATCCTGGCACAACCGGGTCGCAGTATCGACGGGCGAATTAAAATTACCGAACAAGGTGAAGTGCTGGCATCTAAGTATTCTTGGCCCGAATTGGCAATTTACAATCTGGAAACCGTCACCACCGCCGTCATCCAAGCAAGTTTGTTGCGGACTGGATTTGACGATATCCAACCGTGGAACGAAATTATGGAAGAGTTGTCAACTCGGTCAAGAGAACACTACCGCGCCTTGATCTACGAACAACCCGATTTCATCGATTTCTACCACCATGTAACCCCCATCGATGAAATTAGCCAACTGCAAATTAGTTCTCGTCCCGCCCGTCGCAAGAGTGGTAAAAAAGATTTAAGTACCCTGCGCGCTATACCCTGGGTGTTTAGTTGGACGCAAAGCCGATTTTTAGTACCCGCTTGGTACGGAGTTGGGACGGCGTTGCAAGAATTTTTGCAGGAAGAACCGCAAGAAAATCTGAAGTTAATGCGCTACTTTTATTACAAGTGGCCTTTCTTCAAAATGGTGATTTCTAAAGTAGAAATGACCTTAGCTAAAGTTGACCTGCAACTTGCCCATCACTACCTGAGCGAGTTATCAAAACCAGAAGACCGCGAGCGCTTTGAACGTTTGTTCGATCAAATCGCCCAAGAATACTATCTTACCCGCGACCTGGTGCTAAACATCACCGACCACAAACGGCTGTTGGATGGCGATCCAGACTTGCAGCGCTCCGTACAGTTACGCAACGGTAACATCGTACCCCTGGGTTTCCTTCAAGTGTCTCTGTTGAAACGCCTGCGTCAAAGCAAGACTCACAGCACCTCCGGCGTGATCGACTCTCGTCACAGTCGCGGCGAATTGTTGCGCGGCGCCTTGTTGACCATCAACGGTATCGCCGCCGGAATGAGAAATACGGGTTGATGGGTAATAGATAATTGGTAATGGGTAATAGGTAATGGGGACAGGACTTACGCACGCGGGGCAAAAAACAAAGGTGATGGGTTAATTTACCTTGTCTCAACCCAAGATTTTTCAGAGAAACCGGGTTTTGAATTAATCTGCTCATTACCAATTACCAATTACCAATTACCAATTACCCAATGTGGGAACTTGACAAGTTTTTAAATCTTTCCAAGCATTGGTTTTAGTATCGAAACACCGCCAAGATCCCAGTGGTTCTTCAAAGTAGCAGATCAGGACTCGCTTGCTGGCGCGCGATCGCCGACTGAAACGCTGCACGAAATCTTGCAGTGGATAAGTCTTGCGACTCAAACGCTTTGCTACAGCCTGATTTGGGCATTCGATTAACAGCGCCGCTTGTCGATCGGTATAAGTAAGTGAAAAAATACACATCCGCAAGATGGCTCGCAGCCAGCTTTCGGACTCGCTAAAATAGCGGTCTACCAAATTATTAGTTAGAGCTTTTTCCAGGGAACGGTCGTACCAATCGGGGGTGTGGGGGTCAGACATGACGATCCAGCTCGAGACACAACTGAGTTGAGATTAATCTAAAGCCAGTCCACTTACAAGCGCGATCATACCTACTTGTCAAGTGCCTGAAGCGTAATTTGCATAGGGTACTTTACTCATGGGACAGCGACAATCGTTACATCAAAGCCAGCGTTTGTGTACGGAGTTGGTATATGCGATCGCTTTTGGCATCACAATTGGCGCTAGTAGGTTTTAACAGTTTAACTAGCTTAACTTTTGGCTAAGTTGCAATAAATTATCATAAGTTTATTACAGCGGATTGCAAATGAGTTAGGTAAAGCTACTATGCTTCGTTTGTGTAGCAAAGCCCCTTACGTCATAGGGCTGCAATCCGCTGTAACAGGTGTTGCCCCCCTGCTCCTGGAGCTCCTGGAGCTCCAGGAGCTCCTCTGTTTTTTCACTTACCTGGGTCGATAAACTGGGATCTTAATTCCTCCAATTCTTGATCGATTGGGCTTTTAGACTTGGTGTTAGGTGAAGACAAAGGTTTTTGGGAATTTGCTGCTTCCTGATGGTTTTTAGCAGGGTTAGCGCCTATAAACTGAGAAGACACATCGGCTAATTCTTGGTCGATAATTCCTTTAGCAGCAGGCGGTGGGGCGACAACGGGCGACGATTTGATTGCAGGAGGCGATGGAGGTTTTGGAGTAGCTGAGGTTGGGGTTTGTGGATTTAAATCTCTCAACACTTCAGTAGCGGATTGATAGCGCCGATTGAGCGCAGATTCGATCATTTTGTCTAAAATTTTACCCAAAGCATCGCTCACCGGACGCTTCAAGAATTGCCGCCAAACCCATCGATCTTGTTGAATATCGTACAAGTTAAACGGAGATAACCCTGTCAATAAATGGATGCAAGTGACGCCTAAACTATAAATATCGCTGGCAAATACCGCCCAACCTCTTGCTTGTTCGGGGGCAACGTATTCGGGACTACCAATCGTCGTTCCCGTTTGTTGTAAAGCAGCAAGGGTTGCAACTTTAGACGCGCCAAAATCTACCAGGACGATCCCCCCCTCGCCCCCCCTTGCCAAGGGGGGGTCAGGGGGGGATTGCTCCCCCCTTGCCAAGGGGGGGTCAGGGGGGGATTGCTCCCCCCTTGCCAAGGGGGGGTCAGGGGGGGATTGCTCCCCCCTTGCCA
>NZ_JBHFNP010000280.1:0-25912 GCF_041929235.1 Microseira sp. BLCC-F43 | reverse complement strand
CGGGTCGCTAACGGTGACACCTGTGAGAGTTTGGTTACCGTTGTTGTCTACAACGATGCTGTAGTTGATCGCTTCTCCCACAACATCGGCGGTGCCACCCGGTACGGAGGCTGTCTTGGTAATGTTGAGGTCTGGTCGCTGAGTCACTGGCACCGAGGCGGAGGCGCTTTCAGAGCCGGTTTGGCTGGTATCCCCTGTGGCGACGTTCTTGATGATCCCATCTCCACCACCGTTGCTATCAATGTCGGTTTGGGTGACGGTGTAAGTGGCACCGTAAGTCCAGGTTTCGTTAGTATCCAGGGCGCTGTTGCTGTTGGCGTCCCCACTGACATAGGTGGCGTTGGTGATGCCGTAGCTTTCGACTTGGTCTGTCACCGTCACGCCAGTTAGGTTTTGGTTACCGTTGTTGTCTACAACGATGCTGTAGTTAATTACATCGCCAGCAGCATCGACTGTTGTACCACTATCTGCTACTGTCGCCGTCTTGGTGATGGTGAAGCTGGGAGTTAGGGCAACTTGGTTGGTAAACGTAACAGTCCAAACTTCCCCATTAGCAACCGTAACCGTCGCAGTTCTCGTACCTACATTCGTGGTGAAGATATCGCCTGTTGTTGTATCTTCTGCGCCGTTTTCGGTAGTCGTTATGCCCGTCAACGACCATCCAGACACAGTATTCTCTGTGATGGTATACGTACCTTCAGGCAGACCGAACAATATTTGTTGATTGGAATAAGTGCTGTCAGCACCTGTCACACCTGAATCATCATCAAGTGTAAAGGAGGTAGTGGTTCCATCAGGACGGGTTAGAGTGAACGAAAAATCTTCGAGCGAGTTGGGCTGGGCATCCTTGATGATGGTAATTTGCCCTTGGGGAACGATCGCGTTGGGATTGATATTGAGATTAGTCTGATCGCCAGATAAAGTTGGGCTCAAATCCACAACCATCTGCGGTGACGCACCCGGAAAACTAGCGGCACCATTTCCGAAACCATACTGGACTTGAGTCGCGAGATGAGCGCCCCAAGCGATGCCAACATTCAGAAACTCCCCTAGAGTGCCATCGTTATCGGAAGGAGTAAAGGTAAAAGTAAGGCGTCTGTCTTCTTGATTGGCATTGACAGGATCAGCCGTATAGCCGAGGCCAACCCCTGTGAATACTACGGAAGTTGGATCAATATTGAACAGGCTGAAATTTCCCCCAGTCTGCCCAACTATGGCTGGATTTGGGTCGGTAGGAATTGCAACTGTCGAGAGATATCCGCCTGTTAATCCAGTTCCAGGGGGTTTAGTAGTGAAAGGAGAAGTTGCCAGTTCGGTTGCGTTGTAGGAAGTGAGATAGTCGAAAAAGAACTTCTGTGGACTTGTGGTGCCACCCCGAAAAGCATAATCCAGTTGAATCGTATAAGTAACACCTTCCTGGAGTTGGGGAGCCGGATTTCCAGTTTCAATTGTCCAAACAAAGGGGATGACTTCGCCTTCAGCATAGATCGAGTTCGAGGACTGAATAGTAGTACCCGCATCCCATGTGTTTAAAGTTGGACCTGTTTGGTTGCGCCATGCCCAAAGAGCTTGATTTCCATCCGTAAACGTCGTCATCGCCACCTGGTCATCTGCGGTGCCAAAGGTGCCATCAGCGCCCGTCCCGGTCGCCGTCAAATTCAAGGTCGCATTTAAGGCATCGGGAATCCCGCTACCAGTGCCATTATTATCCGTGGGTACGGTCCAATTCACCGTAAAAAACCCATTCTGATCAACCGTGACCTGAATAGGCGCATAAAAATCCCGATCGCCATCATCCCCATAATCGTCGGGGGCATCGGCAATCTTAATCTCAACCGTTGAATTCGGTGCATAGCCACTGCCACTAATGACTGCCGTTTCCCCCGGTGCGTAGTCCGATTTATTCGTGGTAACCAGCGGACTGTCTAATAAATCCCCGTTCTGTAGGGCTAAAGGATCGTTAGAAGTGTCGTAACTCATCATGTCTCCTATTTGGTCAAAATAATCGAAAATGACTGCAAATTATTAGATAGCTCGAGCAGAGAAGATAGGGACTTCTCCTTTCTCCACTCCAGGCAGAAACTGGTTATCAATCAGGTTTTTATAGGCTGCCAAATCTTCCTGCCAGTGGGCGATCGCTTGCTTGACGATCTCTAGGCGTTGCTGTGGAGACTCACTCCTCACCTCGTAGTGGAAATTGCCAGCAAACGCCACTGCGGGAATTACCTGGTCTGGCAGTTTGATTTGCGCCTGACTAATGCTCAAGCGCAGTTGACGACCTTCGAGGGTGTAAACCAGGTTGATTCCCGCTCCCATGGGAGCAATGCCAAAATTTTGCCAGGAACCGCGAGCCAGAATCGTTTCAGTGATGTATTTGTACGCTCCATCCCCTTCTTCTCCAAAGGTGATAAAGCGCTTGGGATTAATCCCAACGCCTTGGTACTCCAGATTAGGAAGGGTGGAAACGTATTTGGCAGCGATCGCAGGTATTTTTATGTCCTCAAGCGTGTTTGTCTCAAAAGGTTGTGAGAAGGCGATCGCTTGCGGATTCAATACAATATTCACGCCGTTGGCAAATATGACTTGAGCAGACCCCGCTGCGAAAACAGGGGGTCTTTGCAGTTCCCAATCGGCTGGAATAACACCGCTGCCTTTGAGAAAATCCAGTGTTAAAAGCGCCGGGTTGTGGTTTCTTGCCGCTAGGACGATTGAGAGTTCCTGAATTTCTAAATTTCGGTTCATAATTGCTCGTACCATTTAATCGAATAACTACCAACGATCATTATTTACTCCTCGGTTGATAAAATTTTATTTCTGAGTACTTTTGCCAAAGACGTGGATGAACTACGTTCACAACCAACGATGAAAATCCATGTCACCTGCACAAGCAGCCGACCTACTCACCTGCTATTTTCAAGACAGGTCTAATATTGGTAGGACAAGCTGCCTCTAGGATGCATCCCGAATCAATAAAACATCTGTTCCTGAATTCTTAGCCAAGAAATTTTGGTGAACAATTTCTCGGTAAACTGCCAAATCTGCCTGCCAATTCGTAAGCAGTTGTTGCAAAGCGCGTACTCGCCGCTCTGCTTCCTCTCCCGTTAGGTCGTAGTGGAAATTGCCCGCAAACATTACCGCAGGCATTTCCTTGTTGTTGGATAGTCGCAGACCAGCTTCCGCAATGCTCAATCTCAGTTGTCGTCCTGGGAGGGTGTAAGCAAGTTCGACGCTTTCTTGCATCGGTGCAGTCCCAATGTTTTGCCAACTGGCAGGATAGAAAAGATCGTTAATGAACTTTCTAGCTCGATCTGGTTGATTTTCAAAGGTGGCAAAAGTCCTCGGATTAATCCCCACAGCTTGGTAGTCAAGATTGGGTAGCGTCGAAACATAATTACCAGCAACTTTGGCAATCTCTATCTTTTCCAGGGCATCCTTCCCAATAGGCTCTGAGAAGGTGACCGTTTGAGTATTACCAACAATATTGATGCCGTTTTTGAAGGCCACCTGGGCAGAGGTGGCTGTCAGAACAACAGGTCTTTGCAGTTCCCAATCGGCAGGCACGATACCACCGCTTTGAAGAAAGTCCAGGGTCAAAATTGCCGGGGTATGGTTTCTGATCGCCAGGACAATTGAAAGTTCGTTAATATCTTGTGCCATGGTTCAAATCGCCGATTGGTTCCATCTCGAATGCATAAGTATATCCACGAGGCTCTTTGGCTGTTTTGCGGTGATGCAAGCAACTAGGAGAGCAGATATACTTCAGTGATTATGCGGTAATTATTTTGGCAGAGAGTTGTGCAAAATTTGTGTAAATTCAACTGGTTTGGCAAAACTTGATGAAATCTTTACATTCAGCCGCTTGTTTAGCAAAACTTGATGAAATACAGGTAAAAGTATTGACGGCTGTGCTTAGCACTTATCTCTGACCCTCAACAAACTGGAGGCTAAAAACCGCTTCCCTGACGGATTAATTTAGCTAAATAAACTTAAAAAACCTTGATTTTGTCAATAAATCGCCTGATTAAACCAAAAATTGCCTTGAGGCGGACAAATATTGCGCCTCAAAGCAAGTGCTTTACTTCATGAAATCTTTACATTTCTTAGGGAAAAGCGAGGTAAAAGCGCGTGGGTAGCACCTATGCCAAAAATTGCCTTGAGGCGGACAACTGTTGCGTCCCAAGGCAAGTGCTTTTATTACCCCTCCAAACGCAGATCGCTACTTAACGCAAGTTGCTAGTTATAAACAAGGGCGTTGCCAGCTTGCTAATTGCTAATTGCTAATATAGGATTTTTATCAATCGAGCTATTAGCCATTAGCCATTAGCCGCTCCCAGAGAGATAACTAGCAACTTGAGTTACTTAGATGGGATCAAAGCCGGTTTGTTGCACAAGTATATTTACGCAGAATTAATAAGTAAATTTAGCTACAATGGTTTGAGTTGCTGGGCTGATGCGATTTGCGACAATGTTGTCGAGCCACTCCCTCGCCTAAACTAGGATTTTAGGTAAGGAAAATTCGCGGTTAGCGCTTTCTAACAGTAAATAAGTTTCATTTTCTATTTGCACCAGTCGTTGCTTGTAAATCATGTGTTCCGAGACATCTTCAAAAAAGATGAATAAAAGCCGTTCCCCAGATTGGTCTTGCTTATTTGAATCGTCGGCGATCGCATAAAAATTGATATACTCTGGTCGGTTAGGATTACAGCTTCTGGCAACTCCTTTAATTTCAAAACGTTCGCACTCTTTGTTTCTGACTTTCTCGAAAGCTTTTTCAAACCCAATAAATTCAGGAAAGGCATGTCCGGCATCAATTCCCACCTTGAGATCTTCGGGATAATCACAATAATCATGCAGCAATGGCGACATGGATTTAATCAAAAAGCTTTCATCGATAACTAAATACTCTATAGCTTGAGATTTGAGGAATTTTTTCATCACATAAAGTGAAGGTGAAATTTCGGCGTTCGCTTCTTTCTGACAGTTAATTAACCGATTTAATCGATAGCCGATGCCGTGAACCGTTTCAATTATTTCTGACTTGAAATTGATTTTTTTGAAGGCTTGTCTCAGAGATTTTATATGAGATCTAATACTACTATGGGTAGGAATCCGATCGAAATCCCAAAGTTTTTCGATTATGATTTCATAGCTTAGAACGTGATTGGGGTAGTTTAAAAATAGCAATATTAAATCATATTCTTTGGGATGCAAAGTAACAATTTTACCATCATAACTGACAGTGCGCGCATCCGTATCAACCAAAATTTTGCCACAAACTACCATTGTATAAAAATCTATTATATAGATAATAATGTCAAAATAAAAGGGTATTATAGAGACTTCTCTTTCCCCCACACAATCTTGTAGAACATATTAAATTTTATATATTCAATATAATAAATCTTTGGCTGTCACCTGTCAACCAAGAAAACTAAACTTAACGATTTTATTTTTCCTACTTTTCCTACTTTTCCTATTTTTCCTACCTGACGGTGGCGATCGCTCCAAATCAATTAGCAAAAAAACTTGATGAGAATAGGTATTATTATCATGATTAAAACAGAATCAAAAGGTTTGAGGAATAAGGGAGAAAGCATCATACTTCAAACCTAAACTGGTTTGTAGCGAGGACAGTCCGGCGTGGATCGGTACAGGACTGACGCAAGGCGTTGCCATCACCAAAGTTTCGACCTGGATCTCTGGTTCCCTTTGCCAAGGATTTTGCGTACAAACTGGGAATATGAGCGTAAGTCCTGAGAATCCTGGTTGGAAGATGCATCACCAACTGGTGGGCGATCGCACCCGTCCTGCCGACCTCAGTGGGTCATCCGCGGGACTTACGCAAACACCAAAGTTTCTAGGAAAAATTGTCGCTTTAGATCTAGAGATCGCACCAAGAAACCTCGATGAAGAAACCGGGTTTCTGGCAACGCCCTTGCGTAAGTCCTGTAGAGATATGCATACCCTAGCTGGCGCGAACGCACCAAGAAACCCGGTTTCTCAGATCGTCGTGCGTAAGTCCCGCTCCTCATAGGGGAATCGCCTATAATCAACAGGTGCATCTTGACCACTGGTGGGAGCTAGACTAAATAACGAATTTCTTGGCTAAACTTATCTATACTTCCCTATTTTAGGTAAGTTTCAAGGCGACAAAGCCGCAGAAGTTGACTCTTGCTGAAGCTGAGTTATACTTAATATAGTACGGAAGGCTATACCGAAACTTAACGCCTGTGGACAAGAAGGATCCGACTCCCTTGGTTGAAGCAGGAAGCAGACCCTCTAGAAATTACTTCTAGTTGAATGGTGAACTTTAGATAAGTTTAGCCAAGTTCTGTAGAGCACAAATGGATAGACCAGCAAGTTCCCAGGCAAGATTAGAGCGGTTTTTGGTCTGTGGATTGGGCAGTGTGGGACAGCATTGCGTCGCAGCGTTGAAAGAATTTGGCGTCAGCGTGAGTGCGATAGATAAAGCGACGCCCAAAAATTGGGAAATTCCCAACTTACCGCGTTTATTGGATGACCAAAAATTGGGATGCAAGCCCCGTCGTTCTACGACGGCTTTTGTGGTATAATTTGGGACATAAGCGGTAATACGCTCTCGTCTAAATCAGCCCAGACGTAGGCTTGCTTATCAGTCGAACTGGTATATATCAAAACTCTAGGAGAGATAAGCCGAAACCCTGAAATATAGGTTTCTAGCACTGCTGTCGGGCAGCCAGTGGTGGGTAAATTAAAAAGCTTGCAGAGTCGGTCTGGCGGGGTCATAAGTAGCAATATTTATGGCTAGTTAAGAGGCTATGAGGCAAGAATCTCCGCACTTCAGGGCGGAGAGTGTCAATTAATTATTGGAGACTGTCGCCAGTCAAGCGTGTTGGAACAAGCTAAGATCCGACAGTGTCGGGCTGTGCTAATCGTTACCAGTAAAGATCGGGTGAATATAGAAACAGCTTTGGAGGTAAGGGAACTCAATCGCCAAACACGTTTAGTTGTGCGTTCAGCTCAAGAAAATTTGAATCAATTATTAGCAGAACAATTAGGTAATTATGTCGCTTTTGAACCAACTCAGATGCCTGCTGGTACTTTGGCGCTGGCGGCGTTAGCAACTGAGGCATTAAGTTCCTTCAAGCTAGATCAGCAGTGGTTGCGGGTTGTATTGCACCAAGTGCAAGCGAGCGATCGCTGGTGCAATATGCGTTCGCTGCACGAACTCAATAGCCACAGGCGTTTGATTTTATGTCACACTGCTAATTCGGCTCGACCTGCTCAATCGTTCCACGAATGGGAGACGGATGCAAGAGTGCAAGCAGGAGACACTCTGATTTATATCGAAACAACCGATCCATCTGCAAGTCAATCTCAGAAATGGGGAAAATTTACTCAGCAGAATTATTCCAGTTTGTTAGCAGGATTCAAAAGCTTAAACTGGAGAAACCTTGAGCAGAAATTGGCGAAAGCTTGGGAAACGATCGCGCAAGAACAAACCAGGCGAGTTGCGACCATTTCTAGCATTGTGCTTTTGGCTTTGTTGATGAGCGGCACCATTCTGTTTAAACTCAACTACCCGGATCGAACAAAGCTGCAAGACGCTTTAAATCTTACAATTGTCTTGCTCATGGGAGGATTTGATAATGTATTTGGGCAGATCGAAATGCCCTTTCCCATCCCGTGCTGGTTGTACTTATTCAGCATCATCCTCACAGCAGCATGCACGATTTTTGTCGGCTTCTTCTATGCGCTGCTGACTGAAAAAGTTTTAGCTGCAAGATTCGAGTTAAACAAGCGGCGTCCCCCCATTCCCCAACAAGATCACGTGGTAATCATCGGACTCGATGGATTAGGTCAGCGGGTAGCAACCTTGTTGCAAGAATTCAAGCAACCCCTGGTTGGTATTTCATTAAATCCGGATTTTGACCAGAAAATTTTGCCTCAAATGCCTCTAATTGTCGGTAACTTAAACGAAACTCTGGCAAAGGCAAACCTCGCTACAGCAAAAAGCGTCATCGTGGAAACCGATGATGAAATGCTGAATTTAGAAATCGGTTTGATGGCGCGTGCTGCAAATCCGAACAGTAATTTGGTTATTCGCACGTTTGAGCAACGCTTGACCGATAATTTGCCGCATCTGTTGCCCAAAGCTCACATTTTACACGCGAATGCGTTGGCAGCTGAAGCGTTTGCTTCAGCTGCGTTTGGGGAAAATATTTTCAGCTTGTTTCGTCTTTTCAACCAAACGGTTTTAGTGGCGGAATATCGCATTGAAGCCAACGATACCCTGAATGGATTTATACTCGCTGAAGTCGCTTATGGCTACGGAGTAGTGCCGATTTTCTAGCAAAAATTGCCCGATTCTCCCACCTTGATGCCTTCTGATGAAACAAGACTGGCTTTTGGCGATCGCTTAATAATTTTAGCCACGATTGAAGGATTGCGGCGGATTGAGCAAGGTGCAGTTAGTATTGTGTGGCGGCGCTTTAAAGTGCGTGTAGAAAAGGCTTTATTTCCTTCTAGTGTTTTTGAGGGTGCGAATGCGATCGCCCGCATTTCTGGATGCGATCTCGGTACGGCTAGAAATTTGATGAATAACTTACCCGCCACCTTGGGATTACCGCTTTACAAGCACCAAGCACAGCGCCTGGTGCGAGAACTGAGTAAACTACAAGCGATCGCTCGCATTATCCCCATTAGTAACTAATAACTCATACAGGACTTGCGCAGCAACTCGATATATGGTGGTAGCGGTGCGTTACACTGCGTTAACGCACCCTACATTTAGAATCTTTGCCATAGCTAATGACTTATCATCCAAGGTCGTCCTTGAGGATGATGATAGCGCTGATTTGTTGTTGATTTTTCACTTTCAGGGCGATGGATAATGCGAGGTTCTGCACCCCCCTCAATGTGAGCTTTCAACGAAGAAGATAGCATCATCCCAGCAATTGAATAAATGCGTTTAGCTTCGACGTGACAAGTTGGGCAAAGCATCGGTTTGCTAGCTTCGCTCATACTGCGCCATTGCTCAAAGGTTCCACAAGTTTCGCAGCGAAATTCGTAAAGTGGCATAACAGAATTTTAGATTTGAGATTTTAGATTTTCTCTAGTTCTCTGGGATCCAGTCTGGGAAGGAAATACTAGAGGATCCGCCTCTGGCAATCAAAGCGAGGTAGAATCTGGTTAATCGCATTCCCAGGCGGTCGCCCGCAGAACGAGAACAAGCAGAACAGACAGACGGGAGCCCGGAGAACTAGAGCAAAGAATTAAACTAAGAAGGCAGCACATTCCGCTCAAAAATTGCGGTCGGAACTGCCAGGGTGCAACAAGCATTGGGAATATCGACAATGCCGCTAATTCGTCCTTCGACGGGTGCTGCACCTAAAAGTAAATAAACCTGTTCTCCAGTGTAGCCAAACTTCTTGAAATACTCAATCGCATTCAAACAAGCACGCCGATAAGCAACGTGAGCATCCAGGTAATATTGTTGACCCGTAAATTCATCAACCGAAATCCCTTCAAATACCAAGTATTCCGAATAGCGAGGTTCCACAGGTCCTGGTTTGAAAATCGGATTTGTCATGCCGTATTTTTCCATACCGCCTTTAATGATATCTACGTGCAAATCCAGGTAACCCGCCATCTCAATTGCACCGCAGAACGATATTTCCCCATCGCCTTGGGAAAAGTGAATATCTCCCATAGAAAGTTTCGCCCCTTCCAGATAAACTGGGAAGTAAATCCGCGAACCTTTAGAGAGATTTTTGATATCGCAATTTCCCCCATGTTCGCGGGGAGGAACGGTTCTGGCAGCTTCCTGTGCAACGCGGTCGTAGTCTGCACCTTGCAACGATCCGAGAATCGCATTTTTTGGGTTTGGTAATGCTGCTAAAGGCGGTACTCGATCCGGGTTGGTTGCGACTAATTCTGCTTCTCGCTTATTCCATTTTGCTAGTAGTTCGTGGGAAGGCGCACAACCAATTAAACCGGGGTGGGGAATTCCGGCAAATCTGACGTCGGGAATGTGACGCGATCGCGTGTAAATTCCCTGTATATCCCAAATCGCTTTTTGAGCAATTGGGAAATGATCTGTAAGGAAACCTCCCCCATTTTCCCTGGCAAAAATCCCCGTAAATCCCCATTCGTATTCGGCAAGCGTTCCCACATCCAAAATATCAACGACTAAAATATCTCCTGGTTGCGCCCCATTCACATAAATTGGCCCGCTTAATACGTGAACAACCGTTAAATCTACATCCCGCACATCATCGGGACTATCGTTATTGGCAATTTGTCCATCCGTCCAGTCTTTGCATTCAATCCGAAACACCGCCCCCGGATTAACAGAAACTACCGCTGGAATATCCGGATGCCAGCGATTGTGACCCACCAGAGGTTGCTCGGTAAACGGTTTGTTCAAGTCAACTTTGAACAGAACTTCAGGCATAATCTCTCCCTGATACCTTGCTTTTGTTTAATTGCAATTAGCCAAATTCGCATCGTAAAAAACAATTTAGCCAATTAAGTGTAGTTTTTACTACAATAATGGTAAATTTATTGTAAATATTTGATGTGAATTCTTAAGTAAAATAAAAATATCATAATCATAAAATTGTAACCGATCGGTTGCTAAGCACAAAAGCGATCGGTATTCTCAGTAAATAATGTCGGATTTCCTCAAGTGAACCAAATTCCCAAAACAACAGATAACTCATCAGGCTGGCATGGTAGCCTGGATTTGGCCTATGCTCGTCGCCGGGGCGTTACCCAGGTGATTTATAATCAAGCGCAAGCGCCGCTAAAGGTGCAGCGTCCGTTTTATCCAGAAGGGGAAGAAGTTTGTCACAGTGTAATTTTACACACGGCTGGGGGGATGGTGGGCAGCGATCGCCTGTCGTGCAATTTCCACCTGCAAAAAGACGCGCAAGCTTTAATTACCACCACTGCTGCAAGTAAAATTTATCGCAGCAACGGACAAACAGCACAAATTTCGATGCAAATGCAACTGGACGCAGGTGCAACTTTAGAATGGTTACCCCAGGAAACAATAATTTTTAACGGCGCGATTTATCGGCAAGATATTAGAGTAGAATTAGCTCCAGGAGCAAGTTGGTTAGGCTGGGAAATTACCCGGTTTGGACGCAGTGCTAGAGGAGAAAAATTCTGGCAGGGAGAGTGGCGAAGTAATACGGAAATTTGGCAGCAAGGACGCCCTTTGTGGATCGACAGACAAAGGCTATTTGCTAGTGAAGAAACGATCAACAGTCCCCACAGTTTAGGTGGATATCCGATTGTGGCGAGTTTAACTTGGGTAGGACAACCAGTGACACCGGAGTTAGTAGAAAAAGCGCGAAATCTCTGGCATACAAACCCCCCCCTTGTTAAGGGGGGGGCACGGGGGGGGATCGGCGTCACCCGCTTAACCCAAGGGCTATTATGCAGATATCGCGGCAATTATACAACAGAAGTGAGAAACTGGTTTATAGACGTATGGCATCTGTTGCGCCAATCTTTTTTAGAACGTCCCGCCATATTACCGCGAGTTTGGCAACGCTAATAACGAGAAACCTCATATGAACGCTCAACAACTTCCTATTGACATTCCCCTAGACAAAATAACCGATTTTTGTCAGCGCAATCAAATCAGCAAAGTATCGCTTTTTGGCTCAGTTTTGCGCGATGATTTTAGACCCGATAGTGATGTCGATATTTTAATAGAATTGATGCCCGGAAAAAGCATTGGTTTTTTGGGTTTAGCAGGATGGGAAATTGAACTCACAGAAATGATCGGGCGTAAAGTGGATTTACGATTTCCAGAAGAGTTAAGTCGTTACTTTCGGCAAAAAGTACTTGATTCAGCACAGGTAATATATGTTCATAGATGATTCAGTACGCTTGCGTCATATGCTGGACGCTGCAAGGGAAGCTATTTCTTTTGCTCAAAATAGAACAAGAAGCAACCTCGACAACGACCGGATGCTAACTCTATCTCTGGTCAAATGCGTCGAAATTATTGGCGAAGCTGCATCTCGGATTACAAACCAACGTCAAAATGAATTACCCCAAATACCTTGGGCGCAAATTATTGGCATGAGAAATCCCCTGATTCACGGCTACTAGGATATTAAGTTGGATCTAGTTTGGGATACAATAACCCAAGATTTGCCACCCTTGATAGCCGAACTTGAGAAAATTATTGCATCTGAACCGGAAGAATAGCCATGCAACTCACACCACAAGAAAAAGATAAATTACTAATTTTCACCGCTGCCTTGTTAGCAGAACGCCGTAAAGCTAGAGGTTTAAAACTCAATTATCCCGAAGCGGTGGCTTATATTACTGCGGCAATTTTAGAAGGGGCAAGAGATGGTCGCACCGTTGCAGATTTAATGAGTTATGGCACAACTTTGTTAACCAGGGAAGACGTGATGGAAGGCGTAGCGGAAATGGTGCATGAAGTGCAAGTGGAAGCAACTTTTCCTGATGGGACAAAATTGGTGACAGTTCACGATCCAATTCGGTAGTAGGAGGAAAAAAGGCAATGATTCCAGGTGAAATAATTACGCCAGAAGGTGAAATTGAATTAAATGCAGGGCGTCCTACAGTGCGGTTAAGAGTAGCAAATACAGGCGATCGCCCGATTCAAGTTGGATCTCACTTTCACTTTTACGAAGTCAACGCAGCTTTAGAATTTGACCGAGAACAAGCAAGAGGAATGCGACTTGATATTCCAGCAGGAACAGCAGTACGCTTTGAACCAGGTGATGAACGCTCAGTCCAATTAGTTCCGTTTGCAGGTAATCGTCAAGTTTATGGCTTCAATGGCAAAATCAACGGTAGGTTAGATGGGGAGAGTGAATAGGATTGTGGCAAAAATACCTGGAATGGGTGATGCAATCGCAGAAAATCTTTGTTGATATGTAAATATCCCAAACTCGAATAAATTCCTGTCAGGAGCTTCTATGCTATCTAGTGAAAAACGCCGCATCAACCTTGAGTTCTTAACCACATTGAAAGGAATTGTGGCGCTAATAAAAGACCCCGGTCAAACTGAATCTGTTTTTGATATTGAAGATAGCCTGCGGCATACCAAAGCCACTCAACTCATGGTCGAGTATATTAAATCTAAGCCAGGGGTAGCGGAGATTGTTGAACAACGATATACCCCGACACCAGTTGACTTGGATGCGTTGCTCAAATGTCCTCAAGATTCTCTGGGATACGCCTACGCATCCTATTTAACAGAAGCAGGTTTCGACCCCAATTTTTACCGCAAACCAGTGGGTGATGATGAAATCAGCTACATTTTTTTACGCATCCGTCAAACCCATGATATTTGGCATGTCTTGACAAATTTTGGTGCTGATGAAGTTGAAGAACTAGGATTGAAAGCATTTGAACTGGCGCAGACCCACAGAACGATGTCCGCAGTACTAATCTCCGGCGGGATGTTGAAAATGTTGTTTAATCAGCCAGAAAATTTAGAAAGGTTGTTGGATCGCATTGCTGTAGGATATAGAATGGGAGCCAAAGCCAAACCATTTTTAGCGCAAAAATGGGAAGAACATTGGGATAAACCTGTGGCACAATGGAGGGATGAATTAGGAGTTGAACCCACTCCCGTTTACGTTCCTTGAAGATAGAATATTGAGGGGCAGGCATTTTGCCTCCCCTCTGACAAGATTCCAAGTTGGTGAGGGTGTTTAAATGTCCAAATTTGAGCAACTTTGCAAAGTTTATGCTGCTGCTAGGAAGCAATCCATCGAATACAAGCATTCTTGCCAGGATTTTGCTGATTTTCTGGTTCATCGGATGAGTCTATATTTTGAATGTCCGATAGAAACTGGGGAAATGCATGTAGACGATGATGGATATCTCTTCTTTGAAATCGCCATCACATTATATGAAAATCCTCAAGAACCTAATAATTATGCCCAGGAAAAAGTGAGCTTTTCTTTATCAATTAGAAAAAAACGAGATGCTTTCTTAGTCTCGGTTTATCCCTATGGAAACAATTTTACAATACCAAGAGATGATTTAAACAAACTAGATGAAATATATGAATTTATCGATAATACAATTACCGAAATTTATGAAGAAAAACTGAAATTATGGCTGGGAGAAGAAGCATCAATAGACTTGGAGATTCCTTTTTAGATTCTAGAAACCGGGTTTCTTATAGAAACCCGGTTTCTTTATGGACAGATTGCCAGCTGAAATTTGCCATTAATTAATTTATTCACCCTGGATAAAAGATTCTCCCCATTTAACCTCAACCGTACCATTGGGCGCGATCAGAACTTTATATTCAGCTACAGGCCCCTTAATTTCCTTGGGAGGTTGATTAGTTTCCTTATCTTTGACTGACAATTTGGGCAGGGGAGTCTTTTCCACAAAATCAACCGACAGTTTACCGATGGGTTCGTAGGAAACAATCTCTACTTCTTTGTTTACCAGCACCCGATAAACTAACGTATCGCTGAAAGTGGCGGGTGTTTGATTGTCTTCAGTAGTGGTGGATGTTTGGAAATTTTGTCCGATTAATTTTTGCAGTTCTTCTTGCAGTTTTTCGATGGTTGCCTTATCCGTAATAGCTGGCAGGGGCGACGCAATCGAGGTGTTCAAACTAGAGAGAATTTCAGAGGGTATACCAGCATCTTTCTTCAATTCGAGCGGTGGTTTTAGCTCGTTTTTATCCACATCGAGAGTTTGACTGAGTAACTGGTTGACAGTTTTGCTGTCTTTTTGGGTGAGCAATCGATGCTGGTATGCTGTATATTGATATTCTCTCGAAGTCTTGCCCTGAATCACATCAATCCCGTGTATGGTTGCTTTATAACCCACATAAGCTGGCGATTCATCGACAATAGATTGCAGGGGGTGATTCGGATTGAGCAGCGCGTTTGCCCAGGTCCGAGTTAAAGGAATAATCCCAAACACAGACACTTTGTTCTCTAACTTCAAGTCCTCAACTGCCTTGATGCTCATCGAAGTATTTACCGGAGCGCCTGCCCACAATATATTGATATTCGGGTTAGCTTTCAGCATTTCCTTCACTTTTGGCAAATCTTCTTCGGTTTGTGCATTCGTCGATGCAGTTTGATTCCAACTCACCCCGGAATCTTTCATACCTGCTTGAAATCCCTGGAAATATGGATAAAGGCGACTGGAATCTGCCCCATCCACCAGACCAACATTTAGCTGTTGACCCCGTCTATTTTTCTTGGCCCAAGTTCCCATATACTTGCCCAAATCGTAGCCCATTTTGAACGAATCGCTTTCGTAACAAGCAAACGCTACTTTCTGCCCTTCTTTCGACAGGCAGTCGCCGATATTGATCGGTACTACGCCAGAGAGGTAAGCTGTTTGGATAGCAGATATGGATTCTTCCGGGTCTAGGGGTCTAACTAAAATTACATCCACATCCTCGGCGAGTAATTGTTTGATTCCTTGGGCTTCTTCCTCGATAGTCTCTCCAGTCTTGAGCGGTATAATTTCAATTTGTGGGTTTTCCTTGGCTGCACTCTCCATGCCTTGCTGATACAACTTAAAAATCGCGGTATTATTTGGAATCAGCAATCCCACTTTGTACTTATCTGCACCAGGTTTGGCAATTTTTGCTGACCAATCATCATCTTTGAACGCTTTTTCCCAGTTGTAGGATCGTTTCACTTGATCTGCTGACCAAAACTTAGCTCGCTTCAGGTTAGCACGCTCAAAATCAGCCCCGATTATTATCGTGCCATTCCGCAAATCCGCATATCGCAGGGAAGCTCCTTTAAAGTTAGCTTTGTAGAGATCTGCTCCCTGAAGATTAGCGCGATTCAGGTTAGCTTCTGTCAGATTGGCTAGGGTGAGAGTCGCTCCTTGAAGGTCTGCCCAAAGCAACCTAGCACCAGTGATGGAGGCTTTTTTCAGGTTCGCACCCCTGAGATAAACTCGGCTCATGCGAGTGCTATCGAGATTGGCTTCTTCTAAATTGGCTCGCTCCAAGCTAGCAGCTCGAAGAACGGCTCCTTTGAGATTCGCCCCTTTCAAATTTGCCCCTTTGAGATTCGCTCTTTCTAAGTTCGCTCCCTCCAGATTCGTTCCCTCCAGATTCGCTCCCGACAGGTTCGCTCCCTTTAAATTAGCGCCAGCTAGGTTCATCTGGGAAAGGTTAATTCCTTCATATCTATAGAATTGGGGAGGCCATTTGGCAAAAGTTGCTAATCCCAATTGAAATTTATAGCACTGATTTAGCTTAACGCCTTCCAAGTTGGCATTGGGAGCCTGTTCTCCTAATACACTTTCGCAGTACTTGTTTAGCGTCTCAAGCGCTTCAATTCTCGATTCTGAATATTCAACCCCCTTCTGGTTTCTAATTTCTTGCCGCGCTGAATCAAGCAATTCCTGCTGTCGCTGGGGAGCTTCCAGAAAGTAGGCTCCCATTGCTGCTAATAGGGTAAATTGGCCAATAACTGTAGCTAAACTATATAGGGAAATATTTTCACACCATTTAACAAAGTCCCCCAGTCGCTGGTCTAAAAACGTCAAAGGGTTCAGCCACTGATTCTCAGGTTTCTTTGGCAATCTTTCCAAGTAGTAAGTTTCAAACATGCGCCGATAGTTTTCGGCTGGCATATCCAGTCGTTTTGCTTCCTGGAGCAATTTGTATTCTTTTTTAACTGGATCTGCAATCTTATCTACTCGCTTAAAGCTGGCGTCTAAGTTCTGCAATACGCTTTCTAATTCGGATATTTCAGCTTGCTCTTCTGGCGTTGCTTCAACGTTTGTTTCTGTTTCCTCTTCTGTCTTTTCCTTCCCCATAATCATTCTTTTTAGGTGTTGGCTTATTGCGATATTTTTTAGGGAAAATCGGAATTTTGGCATAATTGTTGCAGCGAGCGGGTAAACTGGTCAATAATTCGCTGATTGCATCTTCTTGAAGTATAAGCTATAGCATCTTGTCTTCAGTACAATTATTTAATTTAATAAATAAAAGCTCAAAAAAATTAAAGCTAGTCAAGAGGTCATGATATGAGCTATAGAATGGATCGCCGCGCCTATGCCGAAACTTATGGTCCGACAACCGGCGATCGCATCCGCCTCGCCGATACAGAATTATTCATCGAAGTGGAACAAGATTTTACCACCTACGGCGACGAGGTGAAATTCGGCGGCGGTAAAGTTATCCGCGACGGCATGGGACAATCTCCCATTTCTAACGCCAATGGTGCTGTCGATATGGTGATTACCAATGCCCTAATTTTAGATTGGTGGGGGATTGTCAAAGCCGATATTGGGATAAAAGATGGCAAAATTTTCAAAATTGGTAAAGCCGGAAATCCCTATATTCAAGACAACGTTGATATTATTATCGGCCCCGGCACCGAAGTCGTTGCTGGAGAAGGAAAGATTCTCACCGCTGGCGGGATTGATACCCACATTCACTTTATTTGCCCGCAACAAATTGAGGTAGCGATCGCCTCCGGCATCACCACAATGATCGGCGGTGGTACTGGCCCCGCCACGGGTACAAATGCTACCACCTGCACCCCCGGCCCTTGGCATATTTACCGAATGCTGCAAGCCGCCGACGCCTTCCCCGTGAACCTGGGATTTTTGGGCAAAGGCAATAGCAGCCAGCCCCAAGGACTCGAAGAACAAATCCTCGCCGGTGCAATGGGTTTAAAGTTGCACGAAGATTGGGGAACCACCCCCGCAGCAATTGATACCTGTTTGACCGTGGCAGACAAATACGACGTACAGGTAGCAATTCATACCGACACTCTCAACGAAGCCGGGTTTGTGGAAGCCACTATCGCCGCGTTTAAAGGTCGCGCCATACACACCTACCATACCGAAGGTGCGGGGGGCGGACACGCACCGGACATTATCAAAGTGTGCGGTGAAGCGAATGTGTTGCCTTCTTCGACCAATCCGACGCGCCCTTATACTTTGAATACCTTAGACGAACACTTGGATATGTTGATGGTGTGCCATCACCTGTCGCCGGGGATTCCAGAGGATGTGGCGTTTGCAGAGTCGCGGATTCGGCGGGAAACTATCGCTGCTGAGGATATTTTGCACGATTTGGGCGCGTTTAGCATGATTTCCTCGGATTCTCAGGCGATGGGGAGAGTGGGAGAAGTGATTATTCGCACTTGGCAGACGGCGCACAAGATGAAAGTGCAGCGGGGGAACCTCTCCCCCCAACCCCCTCTCCTGCCAGGAGAGGGGGGGCAAGAGGGGGGGCAAGAGCGGGGGCAATCTCCCCTTACCCCTCTCCTGCAAGGAGAGGGGAGGCAATCTATCATTACCCCTTTCCTTGTAGGAGAGGGGCAAGGGGAGAGGTCAGATAATTTTCGGGCGAAGCGGTATGTGGCAAAATATACTATCAATCCGGCGATTACCCATGGGATTGCACAGTATGTGGGGTCTGTGGAAGAGGGGAAATTGGCAGATTTGTGTCTTTGGCAACCAGCGTTTTTTGGGGTGAAACCGGAAATGGTGATTAAGGGAGGTGCGATCGCATACTCTCAGATGGGCGATGCGAATGCAAGTATTCCTACGCCCCAGCCGGTGCATATGCGCCCGATGTTTGGTTGTTTTGCAGGAGCAAGAGCAGCTACATCGCTCACCTTTGTTTCCCAAGCGGCATTAGAAAGAGAAATTCCCGCCCAATTAAAGTTACAAAAATCTGTTGTTGCAGTTGCGGGGACGCGACAAATTAGCAAGCGGGATATGAAATTAAACGATGCATTACCCCGCATGGAAGTCGATCCGGAAACTTATGAAGTGAGGGCAGATGGTGAGTTATTGATTTGCGAACCTGCGACAGTTTTGCCGATGGCGCAGCGGTACTTTTTGTTTTAGTCACAGCGAGGGCGGGCGAGACGCCCACCCCACAAATCCAAACTAATCTTGTCGGGTGGGCCGAAAAGCCCGCCCCAGACGCCCACCCCACAAGATTTTTGAGGAATGCGATCGCAAAGTTCAACGCGGTTACGGAATGCAAACGACTTCACCCGGTTGAATAGTTTCCAAAACGGTTTGGACTTGCAACATCAACGGTTTGAGTGCTTGGAGTCGGTTGCTTGAGGCTACCAGTACCACAACTGCGATGTTACGATTACTTAAGTTCTGTTGAGCAATCAAATTTTGATCGACTGTCAAAAAGACATCGAATTCATTGTCTGCTAGTTGAAGTAATTCACCATTTTTCTTGCTTGCCCATCCTTGCTCTGGTACTGTGATAACGGTATGACCGACTAACTCCCGCTTTAACTTTTTGGGTAAACACTCGTCAAGCAGCACTCTCATAGTTTTTAAGTAAAGATTCTACTGCCAAATGCAAAAATTCGATCGCTTGAGAGCGACTGACAGTAGGAAAATCATCAAGAAACTCATCTAAAGGATCGCCTGCTTCTAGGTAGTCGAGCAAATTTTTAACAGGCACGCGGGTTCCTGTAAATACGGGAGTGCCAGACAGTATATCCGGCGATCGCTCGATCGGTAGAGTCTTCATTATTGTGACTCCTTGAATTGATGACCACTTTGATTCTCACAGATTTTCCTTAGATCCCGCGCCCACCCCACAAGATTTTTGTGCTTTGTGGGGTGGGCATCCCGATTTCAATCGCCCGGTGCAATATTTGTGCGATCGCTCAAATCAAACACTACCTCAAAACGGTAGTTAGGGATTCGCTGACGGAATAGGCGCAAATGTCCCTCTGCATCAGAACGATTCTTGTATCGGCTGATAGTCACCCATTGCAGCGTTGGCAGTAAACGCACAACAACCCAAGGCTTAAGGCGATCGTTGTAAGCCATAATAGAGTAATCTCCTTTGTAAATTGGAGCCAGAGCCAGCGCTGCACTTGCCACGGTTAGGCGCTGGCTTTTGACTGTTTGATCAAAATTGCAAAAAACATAGAAAAATCTTCCATGTTTTTCTTTTATTTACTAAACCTTACCATATATTTTTCTGAATTTAAAGCATTCTTAACTACTACTAACTCAGCACAAGTAAGCATTAGTAAGCATTAGTAAGCATTCATCATAATGGGTAGGCAAAACAACCAATTTGTATGTAATATAATGAATGGATAAAACTTCCATACAATAGAAGTACATGAGTAACAGCAAACGCATTTCAGTTTCTGTGCCAGCAGAAACCAGGAATAATCTACAAGCACTATGTCAGGTAGAAAGACGCTCTATGTCCAATTTTGTTAACTTGTTGATACAAAGTGCCATCGACAAAGCCAAGGCAGATGGGAAAATTAAATGAAGCGCAGTCATTGTAGGAACACGGCATCCTAATAAATTTGATTTAAGCACAAAACTTACTCTTGCCGTGTCCCTACCTTGTGGTTGATTCAACTGCAAACAACTGGGAGCCTATGAAAGTTAAAAATATCCAAATCCCAACCGATAAAATAGCCGAATTTTGCCAGCGCTGGAAAATCACCGAATTTGCCTTATTTGGTTCTGTCTTGCGCGATGATTTTCGCCCAGACAGCAGCGATGTTGATGTATTGGTGACGTTTGTACCAGATTCTCATTGGACTTTATTTGATATGGTTCACATGGAAGAAGAGTTAGAATCAATCTTTGGGCGGAAGGTTGATTTGGTGAGCAAACGGGGAATTGAGGAAAGCCTCAACTATCTACGTCGTAAAAATATTCTGGAAAGCGCAGAAGTTATTTATGTCAACTCGTGACCTTGATTACCTGCTGGATATTCTTATATCTGCCAAACTAGCTTTGAGCTATGTCTCTGGTAAGACTTTTACCGAATTTGAGGCAGATATCCAATGCCAAGATTCTGTAACGCGAAGACTTGAAATTATTGGGGAGGCGGCTAAACGACTATCTCAAGCAACTCGACTGTCACTGTCTCAAATACCTTGGAGTGACATGATTGGAATGAGAAATAGGATGATTCATCAGTATGACAAGGTGAATTTAGCTATTGTTTGGAATACGCTTCAAAACGCTTTACCGCCCTTAATTGAGGAACTGGAAACAGTTGTTCCACCCGAAGATAGAGCATAGGGCGCGCCTTCGCCATCTCCCACCCGCTGGTCATCTCAGTAGAGTTTCTAGTGTTTGGTTGCATTAGTTACCTAAAAACTATAGGAGAACGCGTAAATTTGGTGGCGGTAGCTAGCAGCTCACAAAAGAAGTTATACAATTTTGTTTTATTGACTCTACATACCCGCTCGGATCTTGCGCCCGCTTTCCTGTGTCTCCAGCAGAAATACATCGGGGGAATGAGGTCAGTTGGTCAGTTTAGGTGAAAACTAATACAAAAGGTACTAGACAAAGAGCAATTTTTATCAGCTTTATGGCAAAACCTCTCGGCACTATGACAAGTATATTCTCGTCTCAAACCACAAAGCCCGATCGTATCCTGGTTGTAGACGATTCTCCCGATAACGTATTTCTGATACAAGCGATTTTGGAAGAAGAAGGTTATAAAATCAGCACCGCAGCAGATGGTCGCGCAGCACTGGCGCAGCTTGAGGAGGAATTACCGGATTTGGTATTGCTAGACGTAATGATGCCGGGAATGGACGGATACGAAGTCACCCAGCGCATCCGCGCCATGACATCATTACCGTTTATCCCAATTTTATTGATCACCGCCTACGACCAGCCTAGTGTAGCTCAAGGGTTAGACACTGGAGCCGATGATTTTATCCGCAAACCCGTGGAAGTAGACGAATTGCTGGCAAGGGTGAGAGCGCTGTTGCGACTTAAGCATAGCGTAGACGAACGCGATGCGATCGCACGCCAGCGAGAAGATTTTGTTTCCCGTCTCACCCACGACTTACGCACGCCGTTAATCGCCGCAGATCGGATGCTAAATTTAATGCTGCAAGGCGCTTTGGGAGAATTGTCCCCCACAATGCTGGAAGCAATTTCTACCATGACTCGCAGCAACCAAAACCTGCTGACAATGGCAAATACCTTACTTGAAGTGTATCGTTACGAAGCAGGTCGCAAAACCTTAAGCTTCTCCCCAGTTGACTTGCGAGATCTGCTCAAAGAGATTATCGCAGAACTGTCCCCCTTAGCCGCAGATAAAAAACTGTCTCTAAATCTGACATTCTCCCAGAACAATTCCGGTCATCCAGACCAGTTTACCGTTGCAGGCGATCGCTTAGAACTCCATCGAGTTTTCACCAACATCATCGGCAATGCCATTAAATTTACAGACACTGGTGCCATCGATGTCCACCTCAACAGCGCTAATAGCAACCATAACGGTGCTAGACGCGAGGTAACGATTGAAATTCAAGATACAGGTCCAGGCATCCCAAAAGAAGAACAAATTTGGCTGTTTGAAAGATTTCGCCAAGGACGTCACAAGCATTCCGGTAGCGGTTTGGGGTTACACCTGTCCCAACGCATTGTGGAAGCCCATCAAGGAACTATTCAGGTCAAGTCAGAAGTGGGTCAAGGATCTTTGTTTGTTGTCTCTCTACCCACCCAGCAATCCTGAAATTCCTAATCTTTCGCGGTTAATGGTTCATTGTTGCCACAACAATGAACCATTGGACGGCAAAAATAGTTTAAAATACAAGACTGAAAATCTACACTTAAAAACTCCAATGCTAGTTCAATTAGAAATTAGCGAAATTATTCGTCAGCAGCGGCTGTTTTTTGCCACGGGAAAAACTAAAGATGTCTCGTTCCGCCTCGAACAGCTTAAGGTTTTAAGAAAAACAGTCCTAGACAATCAAGCGGCAATTCTCCAAGCTTTGAAGGCTGACCTCAACAAGCCAACTTTTGAAGCCTACGCTACAGAAATTGGCGTTTTAAAAGAAATAGATTATACCATAAAACATCTGAAATCTTGGACAAAACCCAAAAAAGTAGCAAGTACCCCAGAGCAATTTCCCAGCGAGGCAGTTATTTATCCAGAACCCTTGGGCGTTGTGTTGATTATAGCGCCTTGGAACTACCCGTTTCAGTTAACGCTCTCGCCGTTAGTGGGAGCGATCGCCGCAGGAAACTGCGCCATTTTAAAACCTTCAGAACTCGCCCCCCATACCTCGCGCGCGATCGCAGATATATTCCAAAAAAACTTTGACAAATCCTACATCGCCGTCGTAGAAGGCGGTGTCGAAACCAGCCAAGAATTATTAAAAGAAAAGTTCGATCATATCTTTTTCACCGGCGGCACAGCAGTTGGTAAAATTATTATGGAAGCAGCCGCCAAACACCTAACACCCGTCACCCTAGAACTCGGCGGCAAAAGTCCTTGTATTGTCGATGCCGATATCAACCTCGAACATACTGCCAGACGAATAGCTTGGGGTAAATTTATTAACTCCGGTCAAACTTGCATCGCCCCCGACTATCTTTTAGTCGATAAAACCATCAAAAAAGACTTGATAGAAAACATCAAAAACTGCCTGAAAGAATTTTACGGCGATCGCCCGGAAAACAATCCAGATTACGGCAGAATTATCAATCAAAAACAGTTTGCTCGCCTGACAGCATTCCTCAACAATGGCGAAATTATTGTAGGTGGAAAAATAAACCCCGAAACCCTCTACATCGCTCCCACTCTGATAGATAATGTTTCCCTAGATGCGCCGATCATGCAAGAGGAAATTTTTGGCCCCATTCTGCCAATTGTAGAGTACAATAATCTATCAGAAGCGATTGGAATTGTTAATTCCCAGCCAAAACCTTTAGCACTTTATTTATTCTCTAAAAACAAAGATTATCAAGAAAAAATTTTGCGAGAAACTTCATCGGGAGGTGTCTGTATCAACGACACGGTGATGCAAGTAGGCATACCCGATTTACCCTTTGGGGGTGTTGGTTTCAGCGGTATTGGCAGCTATCACGGCAAAGCGAGTTTTGATACCTTCTCCCACCAAAAAAGCGTGTTGAAAAAATCTTTCCTATTCGATCCAAAATGGCGATACGCGCCCTACAAAGGTAAGCTAGATTTACTCAAAAAAATTATTGGGTAAAAAAATTGCAGATTGCAGATTTTAGATTTCAGATTCAGGACTTACGCAATATCTCTGTATGTAGGGTGCGTTAACGCAGTGTAACGCACCATCTCCACTATTCTTGGTTTCTTCCTCGATGTCTGGTTGTCAACCATAGGATTTTTCACAGGACTTATATCATGTCCTTAGGCATCGGTAGCGTAAGCAAAGGAAGGGTTTATTTATCTTTTGCGCTGCGTTTAAACATATCTCGTAAAACCCACACCGTAAGCATAAACAACTATACACTACCATTGCTAACGGACATGATATTATATCATGTCCTCGCAATTACCCATAATTGCAATGCTGTAAAATCAATGGTTTCAGCCATTTTTATTATGGGTGATAAGCCTGCCATCATATTACGCAATGACAGTAAATAATAGTGTCATATCATGTCCCTTGCATCGCCCATAATTGCAATCTTGTCATATCAATGGTTTCAGCGATTTTTATTATGGGTGATAAGCCTGCCATCATATCATGGTGCGTTACGCGCTTCGCTAACGCACCCTACATATAGTAAATAATAGTGTCATGGTGCGTTACGCGCTTCGCTAACGCACCCTACATATAGTTTCAGAGAAACCGGGTTGCTTTGCGATCGCAGATTTCAGATTGAATTAAATCTGCAATCTGCAATCTGCAATCTGCAATTCTTCAATCAAAACATGCTGCTATAGCGTTCTTCTGCCCAAGGTTCGCCTCGGCGGTGATAGCCATTGCGTTCCCAAAAGCCCATTTTTTCACTGTCTAAAAACTCTAAACCGTTGAGCCATTTAGCACTTTTCCAGGCGTAAAGATGGGGAACTACGAGGCGTAAAGGGCCACCATGTTCTGCGGGTAAAGGTTCGCCAAACAAAGTATGGGCAAAAAAGTTTTCTTCCCGCAAGAAGTCTGCCATAGAAATATTAGTAGTGTAGCCACCATAGCAATGTTCCATAATATGAATTGCCTTGGGGTCTACTTCCACATGCTGCATAAAGTCTGTAACTTTTACCCCAATCCACTTCACATCTAGCCGCGACCAACGAGTCACGCAGTGAAAATCTGCGGTAAACTCATGTTGGGGCATTGCCATAAAGTCGGCGAAGGTGAAAGTTTTTGGTTGAGCCAAACCCCAGACTCGAAATTCCCAGTTTTCGATGCCGATCTTGGGAGTTTCGCCATATGTCAAGACGGGGAAACCTTTGGTTTCGTATTGACCAGGGGGGATGCGATCGCTCATTTCTGGTCCCGGCTTCTTGAAAAACTTTCCGATCATATTACCAGCTGCAATAAAGTTTTCCATGCTGACCCGACAGAACTGCTATCTTCCTTTGACACTCCCCGCCCTACAAGGGCGAGGATTCTTCTCTCACAGGCACCGATCTAGACGAATGCCCGTCCCCGACAGTACGCCTCCTGAAGCAATTTGTGACCCCACGGGCTGTCCGACCGCAAGGATACCTTTATTTCTAATTACTTGAGCTGCTGCTACGTCTCTATTAGTTGTGTATCCGCAATTATCACAGCGATGGATTCTTTCACTCAAGTCTTTTTTGCCTGTATGCGTCCCGCAGTTAGGGCAAATTTGACTCGTATAGTCTTTATCAACCTTTAAAAAGAATACATCCCGCTTCCAGCAGACGTAGGATAAAATGTTGAAAAACTGTCCGTAAGCAGCATCAAGCGTATGTTTTCCAAACAGCCCTTTTGCCCAAGCTTTGAAATTAATATCCTCAAGGAATATTGCTCCGGCTTGGTCGCAAAGATGATGGGCTAATTTGAAATGCCAGTCTTTTCGGGTATCGTTAATTTTTTGATGAATTCTAGCTATCTTTTTCTGGAGTTTCAGCCAATGACTAGAACCCTTTTTCTTGTGCTTTAATCTTCGTTGCAGTAATTTCAACTTGCCTTGAAGCGCGTTAAAGAATCGA
>NZ_JBHFNP010000028.1:0-36073 GCF_041929235.1 Microseira sp. BLCC-F43 | reverse complement strand
TCTTTGATTGTGAATGTTGTCATTTTGAAGTTCATGCTGATTTGATAGGTGCTAGAAACATAACATTAAGAACGATTCTTTCTCGGCAAGACTGGGAAAGAACGGGTGCTTTGTCAGTGCGCCCTGATGTGTCGAGCGTTGCAGCTCTCATCGGAACGCCTTTCTAGGTTTTCCGAGTTGAGGTGGAGCTTAGATACAATCCCACGCTTTACCGTTGGTTAGCGCTGGGTTATTGACGAGTAAGGCAAATATGGCAAAATAAACTCTGTTTCGCTGCCAAAACCTAAATAAGTATTTTTGCAAGTATCGGCGAATCAGACTGATAGGATTAAAAAATTAACGGAGTCTTTCCAATGGGCAATCAACTCAGCCAAAACCGGCCTTTCTCAGACTTGCCCCCACAAATGCAGCCTGCTGTTTGCCGCATTTTGGATGCTAACCTAGACCGTGCTCGCGAAGGTTTGCGAATTGTAGAGGAATGGTGTCGTTTTGGCCTCAATAGTTCGCACCTGAGCGAGGCGTGCAAGCAAATGCGCCAAGAGTTGGCTAGATGGCATACCCCGGAATTGCGCGCCGCCAGAGATACCTTGGGCGATGTGGGAACCGAACTCACCCATCCCCAAGAAGAACAACGCAGCAGCATTGGGCATCTGTTGCAAGCGAATTTGTGCCGGGTAGAAGAAGCGCTGCGGGTATTAGAAGAATACGGCAAGCTTTATCACCCGGATATGGGCGCCGCGTTTAAGCGGATGCGCTACGAGGTTTATACCCTAGAAAGCAATTTACTCGGTTACGAACGTCACCAAAAACTGCTCAAATCTCACCTGTATCTCGTCACATCTCCCTCAGAAGATCTGTTTGAGGTGGTAGAAGCAGCTTTACAAGGGGGACTGACTCTCTTACAGTACCGGGATAAAACCGCAAACGATAGCGATCAAATCGAGCTGGCGCGCCAACTGTGCCAGCTTTGCCACCGCTACGAAGCTTTGTTTATTATGAACGATCGCGTCGATTTAGCTATAGCAGCCGATGCCGATGGCGTCCATCTCGGACAGCAAGATATTCCCATCGCCTTCGCCCGACAGATGCTCGGTCCCCATCGCTTGATCGGTCTCTCTACCACAAATATGAATGAAATGCAACGAGCGCTCGCAGAAGGTGCAGACTATATCGGCGTTGGTCCAGTTTACGAAACCCCTACCAAACAAGGTAAAACTGCGGCAGGACTAGAATACGTCCGCTATGCCGCCCAGCACGCCTCGATTCCCTGGTTTGCCATTGGCGGCATCGAGCCGACTAACTTAAACGATGTCCTGATGGCGGGTGCAGAGCGCATCGCCGTCGTCAGAGCTATTATGCAGGCAGAGCAGCCAACTTTAGTCACCCAGTACATGCTCTCCCAACTCAGCAGGATGAAAACCATGCGAGCTTATCAAGCACACCTTCCCCAGTCCAATGTCTAGTCAAATTACGCTTTGGGTGAATGGGGAACCCCGTACCTGTTCGCCCCCAATTTCCTTGCCCGAATTGTTAGAACAATTCGGGTTTAATCCCCGCCTAGTAGCAGTAGAATACAACGGCGAAATCCTCCACCGCCAATTTTGGTCCCAAACCCAAGTACAGGAAGGCGACAAGCTTGAAGTTGTCACTATTGTTGGCGGCGGCTAGCATCAGTTCGTAGTAAGCGCTTAAGCGCTTAATACAAGCTTTCAAGGTCTAGATCCGCTACTACTGCTAATACAGCAGATTGCCAGCGAGTCAGGGAAAGCGTTATCGCTTCGTTTCTATAGCGGCAGCATTAATGCTGCCGCTATTGCATTCGAACCTGTACCTCATACGGCTGCAATCCGCTATAAATGTTTTCGGTACGGTTATCTACCCAGCTATCCACCCCAAACCGACTATCCTGCCCACACAGGAATCCTTATATTAGAAATATATGAAGAAGCGTTAACAAAAAATGGCGTAAACCAGAGATGTTGCGCTATCAGTTTCAAATAGTCTAAATGAGCATAGTTTTATGTACAAGAAACTGCTTTCAACGATTAAACCGCTTTTTAAACCGCTATTCGTCGCTGGACTCGTGCTAACCTTGGCACTGGGTCACGCTGATGGAGCATTAGCTGCTCGCACTGGTGGTCGAATTGGAGGCGGTTCTTTTAGGGCACCTTCGCGCACCTATGCACCTCCCAGCCGTACCTATGCACCTCCTGGTGGCGGATATTATCCTTACGGTGGTGGAATTGGATTTCCGTTCTTGATTCCATTTTTTGGCATTGGTGGCGGGTTTGGCGGGTTATTTACCCTGCTGATTTTTATTGCGATCGCTAACTTCCTCTTCCAAAGTTTCCGTCGCATCGGTGGGGCAGAAACCGATGAGCAAATTTATACCAGCAATCCCACCGTTTCTGTCGCTAAACTGCAAGTCGGTTTGTTAGCAAATGCCCGCAGTTTACAAGCAGAACTGAATAAAATAGCCGAAACTGCTGATACCAATTCTCCCCAAGGACGCGCCGAAGTATTGCAAGAAACCACCCTCGCATTATTGCGCCACCCCGAATATTGGTTTTATGCCGGTGCTGATACCCAGCAAGCGCGTTTAGAAGCAGCAGAAGCTGCATTTAACCGCTACTCCCTCGCAGAACGGAGTAAATTTACAGCAGAAACCCTGTCAAATGTCAATAACCTGCTCAGACAAGCCGACGCTAAAGCCGCTTTACCCGCAGGCGAAACATCTGGCGAACTGGCACAATTAAACGCAGAAACAGGTGAATATATCGTCGTTACCTTGCTAGCTGCAACTCTGAGTAAGCTGCAACTGCCAAAAATCAATAGTTCCGACGACTTGCGTCAAGCATTGCGTCAGTTTGGTGCAATTCCTAGCGACCAACTTTTGGCAATTGAAGTCCTCTGGACACCGCAAGCCGAAGGCGATACCCTCAGTTCCGATGACATGATTGCCGAATATGCAGATTTAAAACTGATCTAGCGACAATCAAACTGTAAAGATTGAGACAGGGGTTGGGTTTCCACCCCTGTTTTGTTTTGGGTATAATATCATGTCCGCGAGAGATCGGTAGTCTATGGATGGCTAATTGCTAATTGCTAATTGCTAATATAGTATTTTTCCTGATTGAGCCATTAGCGATTAGCTATTATCAGTTACACAACCGTTGCTCAGGGATATGATATAATAGCGCATTCAAATTAAATCCAAAATCTAAAATCTAAAATTCTACCTCTCGCCCCAAACTTTGATGCAGTTACTACTGCGAGTCACAATTTTTTTTCCATCCGGACTAAAGGCTACAAAATCAACCCATCCCGAATCTTCCTCCAGAGTGTGTAACTGTTTCCCGGTATGCAGATTCCAGAGTTTGATCGTCCTCCAATTGCCACTAGCAAGCGTGTTTCCATCCGGACTAATGGCGACAGCAGTTACCCTGTATGCATGTCCTGTAATAGTACGCAGCAGTCGTCCCGTATGCAGATTCCAGAGTTTGATTGTGCGGTCATCGCTGCCACTTGCTAAAATCTTTCGATCTAAACTAATGGCGATCGCATTAACTGGCTTTGAATGTGCGCTAAGGGTGCGTAGCAGTTCCCCCGTATCCGAATTCCAGAGTTTGATCTTGCAGCCGCTGCCACTGGCTATAATCTTTCCATTGAGGCTGATAGCGGTGGGATTAATGGTGTTTAAACGCACCTCGATTTCGTACAGGCACTCAAAAAATGCATAGGGGTTATATTCCAGTAACGCTGTTTTGACTGATTCGCTGCTGCTGTTTGAACGCAGCAATTCATACGCTGCTTGCTGTACCTGTAATGAAGCATCTTTTAACCCAGCGATTGCCAAGTCCAAGCCTTCTTGACCCCCGTTTACAGCTTCTTTCATGGCAGCGATTTTTTGTTGGACAGTTGCACCCTTCAACTGTCTATCACATCCTGGCGACGCACCCCGAAATAGCAACATGCACAGAATTTAGGTTTCGACCGCAGTATAACATCGCGGACTTGGGGTTGACTGTAAAGTTTCTGCGAAGATATCGCCACCTTCCCCAGGTTATATCATGTCCGCTCGGCTAAGGTAGCGTTAGGCTTAGGGTGAGCAGGTGGGCAGGTGGGTTCAAAGGGCAGGTGGGAGGGAAAAAAACAGCTTTTCGCACAATCGACTATATACAACCGATACAACCGGACATGATATTAACTCAAGTTGCTAGTTATCTCTCGAAGAGCGGCTAATGGCGTTCCCTGGCGACCGCCTGGGTCACGAGGCTAATGGCGAGATTGGTAAAAATCCTAGGCTTTGCAAGCTTGCAATTAGCAAGCTGGCAACGCCAAAGTTTATAACTAGCAACTTGCGTTATTAGATCTCCCCAAACCTGGTTTTACGACTTCCCGCCAGAAATAAAACATAAGTGTCAATAAATGGTCGCTATTCTTCCCCACCCTTTAAGCGGGTGGGGACTGACGCAAATCGTTCAACTAATCTTCTCAAAAACAAACAGGTTAGTGACTGCGAGCGCCGGGGGAATTTTCAGACTATAACAGAGGTTGTTCAAGTGCAGCAGTAATTCCCTCGGTTTCCCGCTGACCAGGCGCTGGATCTCAGTGAATTCCCCGATGAGGCGGTGCTTTAGTCGAAAGCCGCGTGCTTCGAGATACTTTGTCAGCGCCTCACTGTCGATTTGCCACACCCAAAGCTTTTCGCCATGCATGTCGTACCAGATGCCATTCCCCATTGACAAGCTTTCCCGTCCAGATAGTGGTTTGCCAAGCAGGAAGCGAGCAACAGACTCCATCTTGTGATCCAAAGCTGTCTTATTTGTTACGTACAGCGCCAGCTTACCGCCTGGTGCCACAATGCGTGCTAGGTTATCCAGCGCCTTTTCTATTTCCCGGATATGAATAATTACCCCCCAGGAAAATACGTATTGGAATGAACCATCTGCAAAGCTTAGATTGGTCAGGTCTTCTTGTTTAAACTCAACTGCGTGGCTCATGCCAGCACGTTCTACACGTGCTTTTGCCTCTTCAAGCATTGCCTGTGAAAAGTCAATCGCACGGACTCGGTAGCCTTCTTTAGCCACTCGAATGCTGTGTACTCCCGGACCGCACCCCCCGTCTAGTACAGTTGCCCCTGGTTGTACCTCCATCAGCCGCAGCATTGTGGCAATGGCTCGATCGTAATAACCCTGAGCAATGGGATGGTAATAGTGACAATCCCAAGACTCGATCGTCTGTTTAAGTTCAAAAACGTTTTCTGTCATATGGCATTTTTCTCTATACGCTGTATATTTTTACTCATCAATTTCAGTATACTCAATCAGGTTACACACAGCCTAATCTATGTGGTGGTAACTTGCTACAAAATTCTGTTGGAATAATTTTATTTTTTGTAATTATTCCGGAACTCTATTTAAATTAGTTAAAAAATAAAGCTCGATCGTGGGTTTGGCCTGGGCCCCGTTCTTGCTGGTGAAAAATCCCATGCCCCATACCCTGTTTTTACGTATCATTTTCTACTTCCCCCTTCACTGCGATAGCGGATAAATTCTGCTATAAATGCTACTGCACCTGACACTATAATCAAAAATACGCTGAGGGCATTTATGTCAGGTTTTACACCAGTACGTATGCGACTGAAGATTTCCATCGGTAGGGTAGTGGCGCCGCTACCGGCGGTGAAGGTGGCGATCAGAAAGTCATCCAAGCTGAGGACAAAGGCGATCAGACAGCCGGAAACAATACCGGGCATCAGTTGGGGTAGCAGGACTTTGATAAAGGCTTGAGTTGGCGTTGCGCCTAAGTCTAGGGCGGCTTCTTCTAAGTGGGGGTTTAAATCTGCCAAGCGGGTGGAAACGCCTAGTCCGACGTAGGCAAGGCAAAAGACGATATGAGCTGCGACAATAGTCCAGAGGCTCAGCTGGACTTGCACCACTGCCAAAAACACAAGCGTAGCGACTGCGATCGCAATGTCTGGAATAATAATCGGCAGGTAAGAAACCCCCTGGTATAATCCTTTACCGGGAAACCGATACCGGGCTAATCCCACCGCCATCAAGGTGCCGAACACGGCGGAGATGCCCACGGCACCAAAAGCAACGATTAAACTATTTTGCAGCGCCGCCAGAATTCGACCATCGTTGAATAGCCTTTGATACCATTCGAGGGTAAATCCCTCCCAACTGGCACTAAAGCGCGATTTATTAAAGCTGTAAACTGCCAGAACTAGGATCGGCAAGTACATGTAAAAAAACATCAGCAGGGAGAAAATCGCCTGCCAACCAGGACGACGTTTGGCCTGGAACTTGGGTTTTTTCACGGTATTGTCTTTTTGGTTTGTTATATCCACATTCGGTTTATTGATTTTGTATGGGGCTAGAGAATAGCAGATTTAAGTTAAATCTAAAATCTAAAATCCCAAATCTAAAATTCCCTAGCGTTGGGGTTTGGCATCGCCGAATTTAATTAACAGCGCAATCGCCAGGCTAACTGCCAAAATAAATATCATACTCAACGCCGATCCAAACCCCCAGTTCTGAGTTGCGCCCAAAAACTGGTTATAAATTAACCGGGATACGGTCATGCTGGATGCGCCTCCCAGCAATTCCGGATCGACGAAATCTCCCAATCCTGAAATTAACACTAGCAAAGATCCGGCGGCAATTCCCTGTCTAGTTTGAGGTACAGTTACTTTCCAAAACGTTTGTACTGGATTTGCCCCCAAGTCTGCCGATGCTTCCAGCAGTCGTTTATCCAGTTTTTCCAACGAGGCGTATAATATCAACACCATGTAGGGTAGATAGCTGTAACTCATGCCAATTAATACGGCAGGCCAATCGTTGAGCAATTCAAGGCGCGGGATTTCTGGTAGTCTCAGAGCAGCCAGCAGGGGATTGAAGCTGGTAAGGATCGAATTCATCACGCCGCTAGACCGCAGAATCGTAATCCAAGCGTAGCTTCGCAGCAGCGACGAAGTCCACAACGGCAAAACAAAACCCAACAGCAGCAAATTCCGCCATTTGGGGGGACCGATCACCGCTATCCAGTACGCGACTGGAAATCCCAGCAGCAGACAGATTATTGTAGTCCCGAAGGCGAAAAAGAGCGATCGCCCGATCACGGTTAAGTACAGCGGTTCAAACGCCTGGGCGTAATTGAACAGTGACGAAGGATTTAACAGTTCCCACACCGGCAAAACGTAACCCCCTGGTCGAATTTTTGGCACTAAACTCAACCAAAAAATTACCAGCGCGGGTACTACCAGCAACAGCAACCACCAAATTCCTGCCGGACCAAGTAATATTAAAGGTTCTAACCACGGTTGCTGTTGGCGTTTCATTCCAGCATCTGGTGGTTCTGCGGGCATAGAATTGGGCGTGGGAGAGGAAGCGTTTGTAGACACAGTTGGGATTGCAGATTTTAGATTTTAGATTTCACATTTATCCTATCCGCTGGTTAGCTGAGTCCAGTAGCGGTCATAATCTTCGCTAATTTTTTTATTCAAAGGAGAAATTCTTTCGCACTTTGCCAAAGTGGCTTCAGGGGCGAAGATGCTGGGATTGTTGATAATTTTAGTTGGCAACTGTTTAATCGCCGTTTTATTGGGAGTGGCAAAGTTGAGGCGTTCGGTAACCGAAGCTGCGACGGCGGGTTGTAACATAAAGTTGATCCAAGCATAGGCCGCATCGACGTTGGGCGCGAATTTGGGTATCACCATCGTATCGGTCCACAGGGAGGTGCCGCTTTTGGGAATGACGTAGCGCAAGTCTTCGTTTTCTGAGATGGCGTCGGCGGCGTCTGCGGAGTAACACATTGCTATGAGCAAGTCGCCTGCTAAAATTTGTTCTTTCCAGGCGTCGGTGGTGAAGGAAGCGATCGCGGGTTTGAGTGCCTTTAATTTCTCATAAGCTTGTTTCAATTCCTGCGGGTTGGTCGAGTTATAAGAATAACCCAGCATCCGCAACGTTGCCCCCATCACTTCCCGCACATCGTTGATCAGAGTTATCCGCCGGTAAAGTTGCTGTTGATTTTTCCACAGATAATCCCAATCTTCGGGAGGCTGTTGCAGTTTTTTGCTATTGTAAATCAGCCCAGTTGTTCCCCAAGCCACTGGTACGCTGTGGCGATTGTCGCGGTCGTAGGCGGAATTTCGGAACTGGGGGAGGAGATTTTCCAATCCGTTGAGGCGATCTCGTTCTAGTTCGATTAGCACGCCTAACTCTTGCATTTTCTCAACCGCGTAGTCCGAGGGGTAGATAATGCTGTAGACATTACCGCCTCCTGCCTGGACTTTGTTGAGCATCGTCTCGTTGGAATCGAACACATCGGCGATAACTTTTACACCTGTGGCGGCGGTAAAGCTAGAGAGCAAATTTTCATCGGTATAACCTGCCCAGGTATAGATAAACAGCCGATTAGATTTATCTTGGACGGAGGTTTCGGCTCTTACTTGGGCTAGCGTCCATCCGCACCCGGAAAGTCCCAGTCCAGAAAGCGCCGCTGCCGACGTTTGTAAGAACCGACGCCGCGAAAGGTTTGACTTGAATAGATGCGAGTTAGTCATAGTTTTCAAGTCAATAGTAAAAATTCCAGCATTTGCTTTTAATTTTTACCTTGAACTTTATTTTCCCGATTTATTCTTGAACTAAAGCCAGACAATCTTTGGGTCGCCAGTAAACGTAGACTGGCGTATGGGGTTCGCCAAAGCTGGCTGCGGTGTTGGGTTGCATAACGATAATGCGATCGCCCGATTTTAATTCCACCACGCAGTGAACGTGGGTTCCCATATACATCACGTGCTTCAGGTTGCCTTCAAAATAGTTCGCTGGCACGTTGGGCGGTTCGAGGCTCAGTTTAATTTTCTCCGGTCGCACGCTGACTATCACCTGTTGTTGCTCACGAACTCCCGCCATGCCCTCTGATTTTTGCACGATGATTTTCAGTTTATTTTCCGTCACCACTTGAATCGTCGAGCCATCCCCCTCATCTACTCGTCCGGGAAATAAATTCGTATCGCCGATAAAATCAGCTACAAACGCCGTCCGGGGACGTTCGTAAATTTCGCTGGGGGTGCCAATTTGTTCGACTCTACCTTCATACATCACCGCAATTCGATCTGACAGGGACAGCGCTTCTTCCTGATCGTGGGTCACCATGACAAAAGTCAAGCCCAAGTCTTGGTGTAAATTGGATAATTCCACCTGCATTTCTTTCCGCAGCTTTAAATCCAACGCTCCCAAGGGTTCGTCGAGCAACAAAACTGCGGGACGGTTCACCAATGCCCTTGCTAGGGCTACCCGCTGCTGCTGTCCGCCGGAAAGTTGATTCGGCAAGCGGTTGGCAAAAGCTTCCATTTTGACTAACTTCAGCGCTTCTTTCACCCGGTCGGCGATCGTGGCTTTCGGCAGCCCTTTAATCCGCAATCCAAAGGCAATATTATCCCAAACGCTGAGGTGGTTGAACAGGGCATAACTTTGAAACACCGTATTCACCGGACGGCGATAGGGCGGCACAGAAGTCATCGACTGACCTTGGATCAGCACTTCCCCGGCGCTAGGCATTTCAAACCCGGCAATTAAGCGCAGCGTGGTTGTTTTACCGCACCCAGAAGGTCCTAGAATGCTAAAGAATTCACCTTGGTGGATATCCAGGTCAACCCCGCGTACAGCAGTTTCTCCATTAAAAACTTTGAAAACTTTACGAAGTTCCACATCCATTGCATTATGGATGCCCCTGGTGTCAGGATTGTGAACGGCAGTCTGAGACATAGTGGCGATATTTACCCTTGGCAGGAGTCCCGATTGCCAGCGGCATCAAGGTTGTTTTTGATTGCGCCGCATAGCAAGCCTTTGGCTTATTTTAGCCAGTCAATGTCAATCCGGCGAGCGTATCTTCTGCTCCACATTATCCTGTGTTTTAGGACAATGGAGAGGCGTGCTGGTGGGTCGGTGGGCAGGTGGGCCGGTGGGCCGGTGGGCCGGTGGGAATTTGAATCAATAATTCTCCCCATCTCCCCATCTCCCCATCTCCCCATCTCCCCTGCTCACCCGCTCACTTGCTCAACTGCCTAGCCTGATAAAAAGTTTCTAAGCTGTGGCGATCGCCGACAAAGCGCCAGTGCCAAGGTTCGTAACTGACGCCTTGGGGATTGTTTTTGGGAAAGGACATTTCAAAACTATAGCGGGCGGCATTAGCAGCTAGCCAATTGTAGGCGGCGGTTTTCTCAAAAGTCTGACTCAGGTTGGTGGCGGGAGTCCTGCCATCGCCAATATCGACGGCGTAACCTGTATGGTGTTCGCTGTATCCTGGAGGGGCGCTGACGGCAGCGCGTTCGGTGGCAACTTGATTGCGCTGCGCTTTCACGTCGAAAAATAAATGCTGCTGTTCGGATACGGAACGAAATCCGGAAATCGGAACCAGAATCACTCCTTGCGATCGCGCCGCAGCTGTCATTGCCATAAATTTTTGGGCGGCGGTTTTGCGGAGTTTAATCTGCCCATTTGCTGTGATGGCTTGCAAATCTTTGGCGGGTGCTTCAGGATAAGCTAAGTGTCCCAATAAACTATTGGGTGGAGTGGTTGGGGTACTCTTCGGGGAAGAGGACGCGGGCGACGAAGCGATGGGGCTTGTAGTTTGGGTTTCCCGATTCGGGGCGGTGGCTATACTGGGAAACAGCTGCTCCCCAACCGTCAGCCATGTCCCCACGGTAAGCGCGATCGCTCCCAATCCTACGAATGTTCCCACCAGCCACCCCCCCTGGTTCAGGTGCGACACGCTGGCTGATTCGGATGCGTCTCGCAAGGCTTCGGGAATATCTTCCATCGATTCAGCCGCAGCTTTTGACGGCTTTTCAGAAAATCCGGCGTTATCCAACACTCCACTCCTGCTCTTGACGCTCGACACCAGACACTAAACAAATTTTAAACAATGACAGATCGCTTCCCAATTGACAATCTTGAATTTGCAAGTCATGGCCCGAGCGGGACTTACCCACGACGAGACCAGAAACCGGGTTTCGACCTGGATCTCTAGTTTCCTTGCTCAACGATTTTTCACAGAAACCCGGTTTCTTTGCCTAAGTCCTGCTAATTCAACCATGTCCAATTTGGCGATTAAACTTTTACAACTTTATCTACCCCTAGTAGGCGGAGTTGTCCTGGGATGGTTAATAGGCGGCGTTCTCCCCAAAAATGTTCCTGCTGCTTTGGGCAAGTTTCTGTTTTGGGTGGGAGTCCCGATTAGCATTGTGGCATTTGTGCGCCATGCGGATTTATCCGGGCCAATTTGGATTGCGCCTTTAGTCGCTTGGGCGGCTATTTTATTGGGGACGGCGATCGCTCACGCCTTCATCGCCTTGGAAGTCCATCGGGTGCGTCTTACCTCGCCTACCGCCGTTCCCCCCCTCGCCCGCAAACCAACTCAGGGCAGTTTCCTGTTAGCTTCCATGGTGGGCAATACTGGCTATCTCGGCTATCCGGTGATCCTGGCGCTCCTCGGTCAGCAATACTTCGCCTGGGCGCTGTTCTACGACTTGTTGGGGACGATGTTCGGCGCTTATGGATTAGGCGTGGTAATGGCGGCGCGTTTTGGCAAAAATGAGCGCAATTGCGCTCATTTGACTCGAACCATGCTTACCAATCCGGCGCTGTGGAGTTTTGGCCTAGCTTTGGCTAGCAGAGATATCCCCCTCCCAGCACCCATTGAATTTAGTTTGCAAAAGGCTGCTTGGATGGCGATCGCTCTGTCTTTAGTCTTAATCGGAATGCGGCTAAGTCAGCTATCTTCCTGGCGCGGTTTACCCCACGTTTGGATTAGCTTGGCGATTAAAATGCTCCTGGTTCCCCTAATTTTGGGATACGGGCTGCAATTTCTCGGTTTGAGCGGCGCGCCCAGGTTAGTCATTGTCTTGCAAATGGCAATGCCTCCCGCCTTTGCCACCCTCATCCTGGGAGAAACTTTCCATCTCGACCGCGATTTAACCGTCGCCGCCCTGGCTATTGGGTCGATTGGCTTTCTGTTTATGCTACCCCTTTGGTTGTGGCTATTCGGTACGGCTAATGGCTAATGTTAGCTAGTGAAGTACCCCATCTTGCCTTTGGCTGAAGATGGGGCTTCCCTATCATCAGCCAGCACAAGGACGGTCTTATTCGTCTTCGAGGTTTCCCGCTTCAAGAGTCGTCGCCACGTTAGGCACTCCTATTTCTAGAAGTTCGGGACACGTACCCGATGATGGTCTTACACAACCTCCACAGGCTGACCCCCTGCTTCCCAAGGGGTATAATTACTTCGCGTCCTACTAGCCATATCTTCACCAGTGCGAGATAGAGGGCTTTAGGCTTCCCTGATCTCTGCCGAGTACATACTTTATACGCAATGCGTGGCCTCTTAGTCAGTCAGGTGGGTCATCGACCAAATCGATTATATCGTGCTTCGCGGTTTGGAAAGCTGGTCGGGCATTCATCCCCACCTTGTAGAAGAATGGGGAATTCTGCTCGACATTTTGGTGAACTATTAGCCATTAACTTATTGTTTCTTGGCGTGAGAAACGAGTAATTCCTCGTGGTTCTTGGCTAGTTGAGCGGGGGTCAAAAGTTCGTAGGGTTCAAAAGGTTGATGAATCCAGGGGTTATCTGGTAAGTAGTCGGCGTAATAATCGGGTTTGACGATCGAGCAACCTTTGTACCAGATGACGGCGGTTTTTACCTCTTTGACGTCAGCACCGTAGTGCTTCTTGAGCCAGATAACCGTTTGCTGGAGGGTGTTACCAGAATCGACTAAATCGTCAACCAGGAGAACGCGACTACCCAGATGGGGGGTAGTCATGGTGAGGGTGTGGGAAAAGGTGAGGTTCCCTCGGACGCGATCGCCCTTTCCTTCATAAGAGGAAGCTGCGAGGATAGCCAACGGCTGTTTGTAAAGTCGGGAGAAGATATCCCCAACCCGCAGTCCTCCCCTAGCAAGGCAGACGATTTGATTAAACTCCCAGCGGGACTGATAAATTTGCACCGCTAACCGTTCGATCAAAGCGTGGTAATCTGACCAGGAAACGTAAAGGTCGTGCATAAGCAGCGCGATCGCTCCTGCGCGAAAAAGACGACAGAAAAACTATTGTGACTTAAATTCCACGCGTAAGTTGTCCGGAGAGAACATCGCAATTGCCGTAATCGGTTATGGGTGATGGGTGATGGGATTTTTTCATCCCCTCCCGTAACATTTGCGCCTAAAATGGCCTCAGTACAAACCCTAAAAGCGCCATGAGCCATTCATCTCCGTCTGACGAAACCATCCGCGAAAAGCTTTCTTTTGCTACCAAACTCGCTTACGGTGCTGGCGATCTCGGCCCTGCGATTACGGCTAATATTGGGGTATTTTTCGCCTTGTTTTTCTTCACCAACGTGGCGGGTTTGAGTGCTGGCTTGGCTGGCAGCATTCTGATGATTGGTAAAATTTGGGACGCGGTCAACGATCCGATGGTGGGGGTGTTGAGCGATCGCACAAGTTCCCCCTGGGGTCGCCGGTTACCCTGGATGCTCTACGGTGCGGTTCCCTTTGGCATTTTCTTCTTTTTGCAGTGGGTTGTCCCGCCTTTGACCCCGTGGGGTTTATTCTGGTATTACGTAATTATTGCGATATTATTCAATAGTTTTTATACAGCGGTTAACCTACCTTACACGGCGCTGACGCCAGAACTTACCCAAGACTACGACGAACGCACCAGCTTAAATAGCTTTCGCTTTACCTTCTCCATCGGTGGCAGCATTTTATCGTTATTTTTGGCGTTGGGGGTGTTCTCGCTGTTAAAAATCGAACAAGAGCAACAGTATCTCGTTTTAGCAGGGATTTGTACGGTGGCGTCAGTTTTACCGTTATTTTGGTGCGTTTGGGGCGTGCGCGATCGCGTTTTAGCAACGGAGGCGCGGCGGATGGAAACGGAAACAGAGGAACAAATCCCCGTTTTACAACAGTTGCGAATAGCCTTTAGCAACCGTCCGTTTCTGTTTGTAGCAGGAATTTATCTTTTCTCTTGGCTGGGAGTACAAGTGACAGCCTCGATTTTGCCATACTTTGTGGTTAACTGGATGGGGTTATCCGAGGCTCAGTTTAACTTAGTTGCGATCGCGGTGCAAGGAACTGCTCTATTAATGCTATATGTCTGGAGTGCAGTCAGCGAACGAGTGGGAAAAAAAGCCGTTTATTACATGGGTATGATTCTCTGGATTATCGCCCAAGGCGGTTTATTTTTCCTACAAAAAGGTCAAGTTGGCTGGATGTACTTTTTGGCAGTTTTAGCCGGATTCGGCGTTTCTGTTGCTTACTTGATTCCTTGGTCGATGATGCCAGACGTAATTGAACTCGACGAGTTGCAAACTGGGAAGCGCCGGGAAGGGATATTTTATGCCTTTATGGTATTCCTGCAAAAAATGGGACTGGCGTTGGGGTTATTTTTAGTCGGTGTCGCTTTACAATCAGCCGGGTTTAAAGAGAGAATCGCGGGACAACCCATACCCGTCCAACCTGATTCTGCCTTATTGGCGATTCGGATTGCTATCGGCCCCCTGCCGATGGTGGGTTTAATTTTGGGTTTAATCTTGGCTTATTTTTATCCCATTACTAGAGAAGTTCATGCAGAGATTTTGTTGAAATTGAGCGAGAGGAAAAGAGGTAATGGGTAATTGGTGCATTTCAGGTTTGCTGCACCATCCAGACTAAAAATCCTAAAATTTGCTCGACTGGAGGTAGCGGGTAATCCGTAAGGTCAATAGTTACCGTTTGTCCCTCCAGCTTGAGAAATCGCCACTGAGTACCACTCGTGACGCAGCCGTATAAAGTTGGAATTGAATTTTGTGCCGCTTGATTAAATATTTGCGCTGCTACCATTTCTGCCAAACATTGACCCAATCCCTCATTAATATCTGCCTTTTTTGCTTCGGTTATCACAACAAAGGGTGCTTCAATAATCAATTGTTCCGGCGAACGATCGATTAAAAAATCCACATAACCAGCTAGATCCCGATCTGGATCGACATTGAATTCTCGTCCAGAAAATAAGCTGATTTGACGATTGAGGATGCGTCGAACTTCTTGCAGAACTGGATAAATGATTGATTCAGAGCGAGCTTTTTCCGATCCTACAGCAATTGTCCAGGGTAAATCCTCTAACTCGCTAGCCAATCTTTGACTGGGAATGATGGGTTCAATCGCCGGAAAGAATCGACTTCCTTCCACCAGAGTCAGTTGAAAATCGTTCTTGGCTTTCTCGATTGTGAATTTGCTGTATGGCATGGCTGTAACCGTAGCGATGCTTTTTACAATTCTAGAACCGGAAAAAATTACTAATTACCCATTACCAATTACCCATTACCAATTATTCAGGCAAAAAAGTATCATCCAAAACTTGCTCTACCAGCAAGTAAGGACACTCTATAGGGAAGGCGTCGTAGGCAATTCCGGTTTCGCGGACTGCCAAGTCTAAACCAGATTGATAAGCGATTGGCAAAGCTTCCGGCAGATATGACTTAAGACTAGGGTTGTCTTTTAACAACAAATTGACCTCGCGCCGTTGTTCTCGAATTGTAGCCAACCAGCTATTGCTACGGTTCGAGGGTTGGTATTGCCATTTGAGCAAATGTCCCAGCAACAACCCCAAACGGTTTCTAAGTTCTTGCCGTTCTCGTCTACCTAAATCTTCTAACTCCTCAATCAAATTTAGAACATCCAGATGATGCCATGCTTGCTCTTTTAGCAGTTTGACTTGCTCTTGTGTCCAGGCGTAAAAGTCGGTTTCGTAAAGAGACTTCATAGGCAATACTCAGCTTGCGAGACGGAGAAGGAGAAGATTACCCGCTTCCCATAACAATAATCTTACCTGACTAATTCCCCATTACCAATTAGCCATTAGCCATTAGCCACTATGGATTTGTCGGCAATTCAATGCGGAATTTAGTCCAGCCATTGCTGCTAGAAACTTGAATCTTTCCTTTCATTTGTTCGACCAATTTTTGCACCAAAGCCAAACCCAAACCAGTCCCGCCTTGTTGCCACAAATCTGCTTTGGGTACGCGATAAAACTTTTCAAACAGGTGGGGTAATTCTTCAGCGGGAATTTCCGCCTGGTTGCTGATGGTAAATACCGTGATTGGCACTTGAGCAGAATTAGGTTTGACGTCGGGGGAATAAATGTTTCCGCTTTCATCCTTGCCTTGGTGCTGACTGACGCGCAGCACAATTGCGCCGCCACTGGGGGTATATTTGCAGGCATTGTTCAGCAGTTCGGCGATGATGCGTCCGAGTCCAGCATAGTCTGATATTAGAGTAGTTAAGTCCGGAGCTAGTTCGACTTGCAAAATTTGCTGGTGGTCTTGAGCGCGGGAGTAAAATGGTTCGACAATGTTGGGTATCCACTCTGGTAAGTCCACCACTTCGGTTAGTACCAAAGGATAAGATTCGGCTTCGAGTCGCTGTAAGTCTAGCAAGTCGTTGATTAATTCGGTTTCCCGGTTGCATTCGGCTTGTAAAATTTCCAGATAGCGCTGACTTCGTTCGGGGGTGGGTGAAAGTTTGAGCATCTGAATTGCCATTTTGATATTGGACATGGGTGTCCGCAATTCGTGGGAAACCGTACTCAAAAAGTCGTCTTTGAGTTGGTTGAGTTTAGCCAGATCCTCGACTTTTGCTTGTGCGGCTTGGTAAAGTCTAGCTTGGCGAATTGCGATCGCGCATTGAGTCGCCACTTGCTGCACTAATCTCACTTCCAGCTCACTATAGCCGTAATCGGGACGATGAATTAACCACAAGTCTCCCAATACGCCTTTATCGTCAAAGATGGGAGAGGCTAACATTGCGACTCGTCCACGCTTGGGATGGGGTTTAATCGAACAAAATTGAAAGTGCTGTCCTTGTAGCAGTTCGTTGTATATTTCTGGATAATTTGTCATGATTGCTACGCGACCTTGTTCGGCGGGGATGGAAATCGCTTCTTCGTAGCACATCGTGGAAGTTCCCGCTTCTAAGTCGTAGATCGAGGCGTTACACCCACTCACTCCCAGTCCAATTGCTAATTCCTGGACTGCTTTTTGCAAGATGCGGTTTTCGTCTAAACTGTCGCGTACTTCTTCAGTGATTCTTCGGAGAGTTTCTTCAAATTCAAGTGCTTTTTGTAACTCTCGTGTGCGTTCTTGGACTTGCCGTTCTAGGTCGGCGTTGAGTTTTTGGATTTGCTGGTAAAGTTGGGATTGTTGGATGGCGATCGCTACCTGAGTTGCCAGTTGCTGAATCGAGTCGATTTCAAAGGGTTCCCAGTGACGGGGTGCGGAACACTGATGAACGCACAACAATCCCCACAATTGATTGTTGAATACAATCGGCACCAGCAACAGCGCCCGAACTTGGATGGTAGCCAGCAGTTCTACGTAACAAGGAATCAGAGAAGCTTGGTAAATATCATCAATTGCAGAAATCCGCCCCTGCTGGTATTTTTGAGCATAGTCTGCCTCAAAATAAGGATCGTTTAGCGAAAGGTTTAGAACTGAAGAACAACCGGGTGTCACCGATTCGACGACAAACTTCCCTTCTACTTCCGGTTCAATTTGATAAATTGCCACCCGTTCTACTTGCAGGAAAGCGCGGACTTCTTCTACAACTTTCTTGAGGATTTCTTCTGGGTCCAACGACTGACGAATGCGCTCTTGCATTCCCCTGATCAACCTTTCCCGTTCGGTTTGCTGTCGCAGTGCTTCTTCTGCTAATTTTCGCTCGGTAATATCTTGCGCCGCACCGTAAATTAACAGGACGCGCTCTTCATCTTCGCATTGTACGGGTTGGCTGTAATCCCGCAGCCAGCGAATTTCCCCTTGTTTGTTAAAGATGCGGTATTCGCTGATATCCGAATGCCAATATAGCAGGGTTTGTATGCGATCGCTAAATATTGGCATGTCCTCGGGATGAATTAAAGATTCCCACCCGCCTCGCGCTTGTATTTCTTCCCAAGAATAGCCGGAAATGCGACTATACGCACCCGTCATCCAATCCGTTAACCATTGTCCGTTGATATCGATTCTCGCAGCATAGGCGAAATCCGATGTTAGTTCGGAAACGACTCGATAGCGTTCTTCGCTTTTTGCCAGTTGATTTTCCGCGCGCTTGCGTTCGGTTACGTCCCGCACGATTGCCAGTACTTCTTGCGTATCCTTGGGGACAATTCTGGCTTCAAAATTCCGCAATTCGCCGGTTTTTTCTTCAGAGCAAAGTTGAGTATGGGGAGTAATTAGCTGATATTCAAAAATTCGCATTTTTCCGGTTTCGAGAGAGCTCTCAATATTTTGCATGGCTTGACTGGCTAATTCCTTGGGTAATATTTCATTGAGGTTTTTTCCTAATATTTTCCGCTTTGGCAACTGTTCGCTGAATTCTTTTGCCGCTTTTACGTCTAAAAATTTGCCATCAACCCGGATGCAAAACATTGCATCTGGCAGGGCTTCAAACAAAATTTGAGTTTTTTCGCTCTGGCGTAGCGCTTCTGTTACCTGCTTTCCTTGATATGTTTCCAACGCAATTCCCACCCACCCTGTTATTTTTCCATTTTGATTTCTTAAGGCTGAATAATTCCCCTCAACCCAACAATAACTCCCATCTTTACGTTTGACTTGTAATTCGCCTTGCCAAACACCTTCTTGAGTTACACACTCAATAATTTCTTGCAGCGTTTTCCGGCTATTTTCTAGCACTATAACTTCAAAAATATTCTGACCTAAAACTTCTGCTGCTTGCCACTGATAGAGAGTTGTGGCATAGCTGTTCCAATAAATAATTTTTCCTTCTATATCCGTAACAACGACTGCATTGGTAATCTGTTCTAAAATTGATTCTTCAAAAAGCATTCGCTTTAACCCCTGCGGCTCTTCGAGTTCATCCAACTTTCTTAGCGGTATCCTTTCACCCGCTAAGTCACCCCGGCTATGTTGAAGTAGGCTGTTGAGCCGTTCTAGTTCCATCGCTTTCTAGGAAGATTTTAGGTTATTTTAACCTTTTGGCTTGGCAACGCCAGTGACCGAGCCGACTTTTAGCAATTGTCACGCCCTGGTGGTGACAATGGGCAAAGGACTCCGACCAACCTCTATGTTTAGCAGATCCAGCCCGTGCAGGGTAAGCTGACCCCGACGCCCAACACCCCATTCCTACTGAAAAATATATTAAAATTTGTAAAGGAAGAGCAATAGAAGCGAATGGATGATCCGAGTTTAGAAAAAATATCGGCGCAGTTAGACAGCGACTCATCGCGGGATCGCATGTTGGCGCTGGCGATGTTGCGGAATGTGCCAGCGGATAGCGCCGTCCCTTTAATCAAAAAAGTCCTAAACGACTCTAGCCTGCAAGTGCGCTCGATGGCAGTATTTGCCCTGGGGATAAAACCCACACCAGAATGCTATCCGATTTTAATCGAATTGCTGGAGCGCGACCCGGATTACGGAATTCGCGCCGATGCTGCGGGTGCGTTGGGATACTTAGAAGACATCCGTGCGTTTGAGCCGCTGGTGCGGGCTTTTTACGAAGATACCGATTGGCTGGTGCGCTTCAGCGCGGCGGTGTCCCTAGGAAATCTCAAAGATCCCCGCGCCAAAGAAGTGCTGGTGCGAGCATTAGACAGTTCTGAAGTAGTATTGCAACAGGCAGCGATCGCCGCTTTGGGTGAAATCAAAGCCGTAGACGCCGTTGATGCTATCCTGCGCTTTGCGGAGTCGGAAGATTGGTTGATTCGACAGCGCCTAGCCGAAGCCCTGGGACATCTCAACAGCCCCAAGAGCATCTCCGCCTTAAAATATATGGTCAAAGACAGCTATCCCACAGTTGCCGAAGCAGCCAAAATTTCGCTCCAGCGTCTGGGAGCATAATAGGGCAGGTGAGCAGGTAGGCAAAAGGGGCAGGTGAAGCTGCTAAAAGCATTTTTATCCACTCACCCGCACACCCGCACACCCGCTCACCCGCTCCCCTACTCCCTTAATATGGGGATGGCAAGCAAAACTATTGGCGCGAGAAAGTTTGATTCATGGATATTAAAGAGTTTTTCCAGCTCAGTGCTGGTAAATGGTTTTCCCAACGCACCAGTCACCATCTCTCCTTTAAGCAAGCTGAAAGCGGCAAATCGGAAATCAGAATAGAAATTCTATCAGCAGACGATCCAGCAGCGATCAAGCTGTGCCAGCAATACGAGATCGATACAGCTTTAGCTTGGGGCGGGGCTCGCGTCACTTGGGATGGCACGATGGAATGGGATAAAGTCAAAAAAGCCGGTTCCTCGGTTTTAGTACCCATTGCCGATCCAGATCAACCCAATCAAGGTAAGTTGCTGCGCGATGTCGGCTATGCTGGGAAACCAGGAATTGCCGGTCGCTACATTCTCGGCAGCGATGATGCGTTGACGCTGATTAGCTCTGACGAAACCATGTATTCCGAAGAGCGCGTGTGGTTCGCCAGTCCTAATTTACGCCTGCGGACGAGCATCCTCAAGCGAGCCGATGGCACGAGCAACGCTTCTTTCTGTTCCGAGATTCGCATGGGAATCGCTCAGCCGCAAGCACAAGCAGCAGATGCAGCCAAGGCTTAATTGGGCAGATGTGCCAGTGGGCTGTTTGTTGGGATCGCGATCAATTTGACGAGCAACACAACATGGTAGGGGCACGGCATCAGAAAGTTTTGTCCCTAAGGGCAAAGTTTTTCCCATGCCGTGCCCCTACCCTCGATTGATTCGGCTGAAAATGACTATATTTTACCCGCTTACCCGCTCCTCAACAGAGTCTGCTAATGTTTTCAGCTTGGTATACAAGTGAGAGTCAACCTCTGCTGGCTCAAATTGGTCTATTGGGCCAATTTTAGTTGCCCAGCTACGTGCGACAATCAGCTTTCCATACTCCGATGGCAAGCTGGGTGCATTACCCGCTGCGGGGGGACTTTTGGTCAAATTTGGTTTGGTGGGCTGGGGTGGTATTGTTTCAGCAGGCTCAACATTGCTTGGTGCGATGGCAAAACTCGCTCCAGACATGGCATCAAATGGACTAACATACTGGATTGCTTCTTTATTACCAATGTCGGTTTTGCCAGTAGCAATTTCTGCTGGAAAGCTGCTTTTGTTACTTGCCTCCTGTCTGTACGTTCCTAGCGTTCCTTGAAAATTCAAATGAGCGGGTAATTTCCGGCAAATCAGGCGTTCAAATTCTTGGTTGAAATGATACAGCGGTTGCTGGCGGCGGGTCCAAATCGTTAAAATCTGCTCAACCGATTTGGCTTTGTACCGTCCTTGATACAATGCCTCGATCGTCGCCAGCAGCACCCACTCAGCCGGGTAGTTGCTTAACCACTGCTCAACTAATTCTGCTGCTTTGTAACGTCCAAGGTCAAAACTATAGTTAGCCAGCAGCAATGCAGCTGCATCCGCCGCCACATCAAGCGCTAATTTTGAGCCTCTAGCCTGTTTGCTCATCTATACAATGCACTGTTTGCCGTGTTTCCGGCATTTGTAGTGTAGCTCTTAATTGCAACTCCCGATGTTTGCCATACCAAATACACAGCCGCGAAAAATAGACATAACATTGGTGGTCTAATATTGTTTGATATCCTATCAAGCTGTAAGCAAGTTCAGCTTTTCATCCCACTCTGATGATCGAAGTTGAGCAGTTAAGTAAAATTTATGGTTCGACTCCTGCGATCGCCGATGTCACCTTTAAGGTGGAACCTGGTGAAATTGTGGGGTTTTTGGGACCAAATGGGGCTGGTAAAACCACTACCATGCGAATTTTAACGGGTTACTTACCCGCAACCAGCGGCACGGCGAGAATTGCCGGGTACGATGTCCACGATGATTCGATGGCGGTACGCCAGCGCATTGGTTACTTGCCAGAAACGCCGCCGTTGTACCCCGATATGACGGTAGAGGGGTTTCTCTACTTTGTGGCGCGAATTAAAGGCGTACCGGCGGGCGATCGCGCGGGTCAGGTAAACTGGGCGATTAAGCGCTGTAACCTGCAAGAAAAGCGCCATGTGTTGATTCGCAAGCTTTCCAAGGGATTCCGCCAGCGAGTGGGAATTGCTCAAGCGATCGTTCACGACCCGCCTGCGATTATTCTAGATGAACCCACCGTCGGCCTCGATCCGCGTCAAATTATCGAGGTGCGAAATTTAATTAAAAGCCTCGCCGGTAGCCACACCATTATCCTTTCCACCCACATTTTGCCCGAAGTCAGCATGACCTGTAACCGCGTCACGATTATCAATCGCGGTAAGGTTGTAGCAACGAATACCCCAGAAGGTTTAATGGCTCAGTTGACAGAAGGGTCGGGATACGAACTAGAAATAGACGGCTCTCCAGATGTCGCTGTGGAATGCTTGCGTAATATTCCGGGGGTAAGCAGGATAGAATTGATACCAGGTATTCATGGAGGAGAAAATCGCGCTGCGCTTCGCGTCGTATCCGCAGCGGGAAGCGAACCAGGGCGGGAAATTGCGGCGGCGTTGGTATCGGCGGGAGTAGGATTGTATGAAATGCGACGCACTACAGCAAGTTTAGAAGATGTATTTTTAGAATTGACGACGACAGAAAAAGTAGAAACAGATGAGTTCGTAGTAAGGAATTCAGTCCTCTCTTCCGGGGAGGGTGAAGGCGATAGACAAAAGTCAGGCGAGGGTTAAATGCGGGTAATTTTTGGCAATATTATGGCGATTTACCGCAAAGAGTTGCAGAGTTATTTTGCATCGCCTTTGTCATATGCGATCGCAGGTGTATTCTGGCTGCTATCAGGCATCTTCTTTGTGCAGATTCTGGTGGGAATCGTTAATACAGTTGCGGCGGCAGAACAACAGGGACAGAATATACCCCCTTTGGATGTTGCTTACGAAGTCTTGAAGGGTTTCTTAAGCGTAATGGGGTCGTTTTGTTTGTTTATCCTGCCAATGTTGTCGATGGGACTTTATGCCGAAGAACGCAAGCGCGGTACTTTAGAATTATTGGCAACATCGCCGCTAACTAACTGGGCGGTGGCGGTTGGCAAATTGTTGGGAGTGCTGACATTTTTTGTGACAATGCTGGTGCCGTTGGTAGTGTACGAAGCGATCGCATTTAGTGCTGCTAATCCACCCGTTCCCCCCGCCGTACCGTTGCTAGGGCATTTGGGTTTAATTTTACTCGCCGCCAGCGTTTTATCCTTAGGGATGTTTGTTTCTTCTTTAACCGACAGTACAATTCTGTCGGCGATTTTCACGTTTGTTTTAGTAGCATTTCTGTGGATAATTGACTTGATTGCCCAAAGCGTCCAAGGACCAATGCGCGATGCTTTAGGTCATCTATCCCTGCTGAAACATTACAATAACCTAATTCAAGGAGTTTTAGATACCAGCAGTTTGATTTTGTTTGCCAGTTACATTATTTTGGGCATATTTCTCACCGCGCAATCAATTGAAGCATTGCGCTTTCAACGTTCATAAAATTAGCTAATGGCTAATGGCTAATGGCTAATTGTAGTTAAATGGTGTATAAAAAATCAGCAAACAATTAGCAATTAGCAATTAGCAATTAACAAAAATATGAAAAATATCACCAAAAACTGGAAATATTTAAAACATCTGTTCTGGGGCGGACCAATATTAATTGTAATGGGGTTATCTGCTGGAGCGATCGCTGACAGTTGGATACCCATCCCCCTAGGAATGATTGCTGCTGGAATTGTCATTATCATGGCATGGGCAATCTTACAAAGTAGTGACGATGTAACTTCCCCCGGACAGCAATTTTGGGGACGTCGTTCTGCCCAAGCAGGCACTAACGCTCTGTTTGCTACACTAGCTGTAGTAGCAATTTTAGCGCTAATTAACTTTGTAGCTGCCCGCAATGCAGCGCGGGTGGACTTAACCGAAAATCAAGTTTTAACTATCGCACCCCAGTCGCAACAGTTGGTAAGGAATTTCAATATCCCCGTCAAAGTTTGGATATTTAATCCAAATCAAAATTCCCAGGATGTGGAATTGTTAGAAAATTATCGCAGGCAAAATTCCAAATTCAGTTTTGAATATGTCGATCCGAATGCTAAACCGAACTTAACTCAAAAGTTTGGCGTCACAGAATTGGGTCAAGTTTACTTAGAATATGGGGCAAGAAGAAAGTTCGTGCAGTTGGTTAGCGAAGTTGAACGGTTATCGGAAATCAAGCTGACGAATGCCTTACAACAAATTAAAAGCGATCGCAGCGATAAAGTCTACTTCCTCCAAGGACACGGGGAACTTTCCCTGCAACCCGGACAAGAAGCGATATCCCTTGCCGTACAATCTTTAGATGAGAAAAACTATAAAAGCGAACCGCTTAACCTTGCAGAACGCGGTCAAGTTCCAACCGATGCATCGGTGGTAGTCATAGCACGTCCCAAACAAGCACTATTCGCGGCAGAAGTTAACGCTTTAAGAGATTATCTTAGACGCGGCGGTAGCGTTTTATTAATGGTCGATCCGAATACAAATCCCGGTTTGGATAGTTTGCTGAAAGAATGGGGTGTGAAACTGGATAATCGCTTAGTAATTAATGCATCCAGTCGTCAAGTACAAGGGTTTGGTCCCGCTGCTGCTTTAGTCACAGAATACGGCGAGCATCCTATTACGAAAGATTTTGCCAATCGTTATTCATTTTATCCCTATGCCAGAGCGATTGAACTTGTCCCCACAGTGGGTGTAGATGCAACGCCTCTGCTATTGACAAATGACCAAACTTGGGCTGAAAGCAATCCAGAAAACCCGGAATTAAAATTAGATCAGAATACAGATATAAAAGGGCCTTTAACTTTAGGAATTGCCCTGAGTCGTAAATTAGAATTTGGGCAACCTTCCCCACCTTCCCCCTCTCCCTCATCAGATAAACCGAAAACCGAATCTCGGTTAGTCGTTATCGGAAATTCTTCCTTTGCTACCGATGGTTTATTTGGACAGCAATTAAATGGAGATGTTTTCCTAAACTCAGTTGGTTGGTTGAGTCAGAGGGACAATCAAACTCTTTCCATTCGTCCCAAACAAGCGAACAACCGCCGCATCAATATAACACCCCAACAATTTAGTGTATTAGCTTTGATAGCAGTTGCGCTCGTACCTTTAATCGGGTTTGTAGGAGGTGGCATACTTTGGTGGAAACGGAGGTAGAACTTGAGATTTGAGATTGCAGATTCGTCCCTCGTTCCCAGGCTCGCTCGTCCCTCGTTCCCAGGCTCCTACCTGGGAATGCAGATTTCAGGCTCCTGCCTGAAAATGCCGCTCCCTCGTGCCCTCGTTCCCTCGTGCCCTCGTTCCCAGGCTCCTGCCTTCCCTCGTTCCCAGGCTCCTGCCTGGGAATGCAGATTTCAGGCTCCTGCCTGAAAATGCAGATTTTGGATTTTGGATTGATGAATTTGAATTATGAAGTTGCAACGCTCTACTTGGATTCTAATTCTCGCGGCGATACTTTTAGGTGGTATCGTATATGTATACGAAATTGAAGGCAGACCTCAGCGAGAAGCAACAAAAGCTCTTGAAAATCAACTGTTTGATTTTCAAGAAAATGACGTTCAATCTGTTACCTTAAAAACTAAGGATAAAACGCTTTTATTTGAGCGTAACAGTCAGCCACCATCGGGTAATTCAACTCAACCAAAATGGCTGATGACGGTACTGGAAATGGCAAAATCAACTCCAACTCCAACACCAGCAGCGATCGCTACCCCCCCAACTCCAACGCCAAATCAGACACCAGTAGCGATCGCAACTCCCCCAAATCCCACTGCAACGCCAAATCAGACACCAGCAGCGATCGCCACTCCGCCAACTCCCACTCCACAAGCAACGCCAATTGCACCGCCGCCAGAGACGAATTTAACCAAAGTTCCGGCGAATGAGGCATATGTTGTGTTTTTGCTCGATCAGATGGTGAAAGGGAAAGGCGATCGGATTACAATCGATCCGCGCATCGACTATGGTTTAAATCAACCCCAAGCGACGATAGATGTGAAGCTAAATAACGGCAAAACTCATCAACTAATTTTGGGTAAGCCTAATTTTAACAACACTTCTGTGTATGCGATCGCCGATCCAACCGATCAAGCGAATCAATCGCCACAAATACTTGTAATATCCAACAATTTTGAAAATGCCGTGAAGCGACCTTTATCAGAATGGAAACAACCGGAACAACAACAAAATCCTGAGAAAAAGTAAGCCGCAAATACTGCCAGGAAATGAAAGCAAGCCGCAAATACCGCCAGGAAATAAATTTCCTGGCTAACAGCTTAAGTCCATTAAAATGGACTGAATGCATTTTACAGTCCACTTGAGTGGACTTTAGCTATTAGCAAGGGGTTTAGATTGATTATGATACCAAATCCGTTTCTATTACCCCCTTTTTAACCCTAACAAAACCCGCCTCCCCAGGCTATAGAATAAGAGGGGTGTACGACCCGGATTTGGTATGACTTAATTATTTTTATGCTAAAACTGCCGATTCGTCTCTGACTTTAAAGTACCAGTAGAGGTTAGCAACAGTTAAGTTTGAGGCTTGGTGTAAATTGGATGAAACTAGGGTTTTGTAGCGTGCGATCGCAGCTTTTTGACTAACATAAGATTCATACTCTCGCCGCAATTCTGGCTTGATCATAAATTTCAACTGAGCCAGCAAAGATTGAGTATGAGACTTTTGCTTTAAATTTTCATATAGTAATTGTTCTGGCGGTGCTGTTACAGCAGTAGTGGCTGAGTTGGTATTGGGATTTACCATATCTTCCAAGTTGCTGAAGTCGGCACTTTCGAGTAATTTTAGTTCGGCAGGTGGGAGCGATCGCACCCAATCTATATGATTTTGCCACGATTCCAGTACAGCTAGATCGCGATCGTGAATTCTGGCGATTTCTGGGAAGATAAAATCTAGCTCATCTTCAGTTTGGCAGCTATCAATAACATTGAGGGCGTCTTGACGAATTTTAGCTTTGAGATGGGAGAGGGATTCGCTTACAGCCGCAGCCTCATCTTGCAATTGATAACTGATAACAATTGTTTGCTCAATTGCCCAAGCACATTCTAGTCTGCGGAGTTGTCCAGCCGCACAAGTTTCTGATAACAGATGAGGATTATTGTAGATTGACAAAGCCTCACTTAACGTCTGTCTTGCATTAGATAACTCTACTTTTCTGGCATTTATGTCTTGCATGGACATAGCCGTTTTCATGAGTTTAGTTGCTTCCACAAACCGCCCATAAGCTTTAATAAATTCTAAACGATGCTGAGCAAATTTGAGATCTTGGGCAACTTCATCAATTCGCTGTATAATTTCTGCTCCCTCGCTTCTCAATGCTTTTTTTAAATCTATAAACCCATCTTTAACTTCAAGCCGCAGTTGCTTTACATCCTCCCTCAATTTCATTGTCTGCCACAAATTCACTGCCGACAATGCGACACCAGCCGCTACGCCAACGCCAATCACCGCTGTAGTTGCTTGCAGCACTCCTATGCTTGACCCGATGGCATTGATACCGTTTAGTGTAGCTGTAAATCCTCTGCGATTTTGATACATTTCTAAGCCGCTCATTGCAAACTGCACTGGTGATACTAGCGGCTGTGTTGAGGTACTAACCATACCCTTTGCTATCTCAACAAATCTACCTGTAATTGGATCTCTGAGAATAGGCAAAACTTGTTCATTTGTTGTAACTTGTACAAGCTTGCCAGCAGCGAAGAGAGCTTGATTTGCCGCACTAAATATGTAATCCATACTTTTTACCTAATTGACACTTTAAGAATTAGCTCAGTCCTAGCATTTTTAGATATCTTGACACAGACGGAATCGTCTGATCGGCGAAGATAACCGTATTTACACGGAGTCTTTCTCGGCTGAGTTCAGGAATACTAGATCAGAGTAACACTATCGGCTTACAGACACTATGAATACCGCGCTGGTCGGCTCTGAGGCTGTTGATCTATTGTCGCGCATCACTGGACAGAAAGTTAGTCAACGGGATCTCACACCTCCTGTAATTTTCTTGGTAGCTTTGGTAACAGTTTTACTAGGAGTGATGTTTGCAGACGGTACGGTATCAGATGAAGAGAAGCAGCGCTGGCAAAAAACTATCAATCAGTTTATTCCTCCAGAGGGCAATGTACGTCAGTTGACGCAGCTTATAAGCAAGGGTGTCCGACAAAATCAGATTTATAAGAAAACTAAAGACTTTCTAACGCTGACGGCTCCACTTTCAGACGCAGAAAGGTTGTTGTTAATTGCCTTTGGCTATGAGATGGCAGCAGCGGATGGTGAAATGGCTACTTCGGAGAAAAAGTATTTAGAAGCAGTTGCCAAGCTGCTAGGAATTAACCATCAATACTTGGCAGTTCTGGAAGCATGCTTCACTCATCAAGGAACTGTAGAGCCAGCAGTGTTGGATGAGATTCAGTCTTTACTCAATCCGGCTCGATTTCACGAGTTAGACACTATGTTTGTTAAGGCTGCAAGTGATATTCTAGCGCTTCTGCCTGCCAAACCTAAACACCAAAAAACTCAACAGCATCGAGCCGCTTCTTATCAGAAACTACAAGAATTCCAGAAATATCGCCAACTATTAAACAACTTATGCGCTCAGCTAAACCAGGTCATTCAAGACTGCAATAATCGTGAGTTACTACCTCACAAACTAACAGAGGACATAGTAACAGTATCTGACAAATTACAATCTCAGCGTTTTCGCTTAGCAGTTGTGGGTGAGTTTAGCCAAGGAAAATCAACTCTACTCAATGCCTTGCTAGGTGAAGAGATTCAACCTGTGAGAGCGATTCCCTGTAGCGGCACAGTAACAGTTTTGAAATATGGAGCGCAAAAGCGGGTAGTCTGTCGCTATAAGGATAGGGAAGAAGAAATTCCATTTGACCAGTATCAAGAAAAGGCAGCAATTTCAGAAGACGCAGCGCTGGGGAATCTCATTGATGAACTAGCACAGTCTGACATTGAAGAGATTATTGTTGAACATCCCGATCTGGATTTATGCCACAATGGAGTGGAAATTGTCGATTCACCAGGCTTGAACGAAAATCCTAAGCGTACTGATATTACAAAAAAACTGCTAAAGGATACCGATGCAGCTATCTTCCTAGCAAATGCTTCGCGTCCTCTAACTCAAGGAGAACGTGACTTGATACAGGATTTAAAAATTCAGCTAAATGGTGGTAATAAAAATGAGCCAGCTGACAATCTTTTTGTAGTAGTCAATTTTATGGATTTGCTACGCCGTGAAAGAGATGTCCAGCAGGTAAAACAGATGTTTAAAAATTTTATCCTGGGTATAAATCCTATCATAACAGGTGAAAATCGCATTCATTTTATCTCTGCTCAAGCAGCGCTGGATGCTATTTTGGAGGGAACGGAGGATGAGTATTTCAAAGCATTCTATTCTTTTACCCAGTCTCTCGATAGGTTTCTGACGACTGAGCGGGGTTTAATACAGCTTAAGCAATACGCTGGCAGACTCCAGCAGTTAATACAGTCTGGTTTGGATGGATTACATCAAGCTGAGGATGTTTTAGATGGTAAGTTGAAAATTTCTGAAGCTCATAAGCAAAACATACTTGAAAAAATCGGTGAAGCTAGTGGGCGGGATGTAAAAATTCGCTGTTTAGCAGATAAACTGGTGCAGCAAGCAATCGAACAAGCTAACCAGTGTTGGGAGGAATGGGCTGAAGGTTTAAAATACCGTATCGAGAAAAAAAGTCAAAACTGGTCTTCTGACCACAATGAGCGAGAAAAGCTGTTTCAAGATTATGCAAATCAGTTGATTAAAAACTTATCAGCAGACTTCAATTATTGGGTTGATAAAAAGATAAAAGGTTCGATTTTAAAACCAATTGTAAAAGTTTTGGACAGGGAGATAAATCAGGAAATAGAAGCAATTCAAAAAAGCATCCAAAGTCTTGATTTAAAAACTGGATCTAACCTAAGCGGTCAGCTTGATTTATCCTTTTCTGGTGTAGCATTAAACATGAACCTTGCTTCATCAATGGGTGCAGATAACAGTGATGAAGGTGGGGCTGGTTGGTTAGCTGGGCTTGGGGCTGGTGGTTTAGCTGCTGCTGGTGCTGGTGCGTTGTTGGGAATCGGTCTTTTTCCAGTAGCCTTGATTGGAGGAGTTGCTGCTCTTGGGTTAGGCTGGCTATTTGGTGAAGATCAAGACGAAGTTCGCGCTGAAGTTAAACAAAGTGTTTGCGAGCAATGTTTTAAGAAGTTGAGTGAATCGGAGGAGGAAATTTTTGAAAATGTTTGCCAAAATATTGCGTCAGTCTTATATAGCCGAGTTGACGCCGCAAGCGGAGTTATTGAACAAGCAATCTCTCTTGCAGAAAACCTTCTAGAACAACAGGAAAAAGCTCACGAAGAAACACTGGAACAACGTCAGGTTGATAAAGCTTTTATCGCTCAGAAGCGTCAGGAACTTGAACAGGTGCAGAAGCATTTAGAAGCAATTTTGAATCAAGCGGCGGTGTAGCGATCGCATCCTCTCCATCTGTGATGCGATCGCTCTCAATCAGGACTGACGCAAAGAAACCCGGTTTCTCGGAAAAATCTTCGATTTGCAACTAGAGATCGCAGCAAGAAACCGGGTTTCTAGCTTCGTCGTGCGTAGTCCTGTCAATTATCTCGCTACCGGAGAACTAACACCAGGCGCTACAGAAGAAATCCGACCATCTAACTTACGAGTAATTTCGCTCAAAGATATCTTCGGTGGCTGACCATCAGGATACATCACAGCGGTAAGTGCGCCGTAACTATTGCGGCGAAAAGAGCCAATATCGATCCGCATTGGTTGACCTGCCATCGATATTTTTAGCGACATCCCGGTGGAAACTTCACTCATGTTATTAAGTTCGGGAATAGAACTAAAATCTTCAATTTGAATTCCCGTTGAAGTTTTTAATTTATCCCTAATTTCATCGATCATTTCCTGTTGGAATTCGGGTTGCTGCATCTTTTTGATATAGTCATCAAATTGTACCCGATCTGTTTCTTTCAGCGTTCCAGTATATCCAACCACAATTTGCGCGTTTTGCGAACTGCTAGCTGTTTGCGACGATGGCGAACTACTTGTTTGCGACATGAACGCAAACAGATTTTCTGGGTTTAGACTAAATTGCCCCAGTTGTTTTTTGAGCATTTCCACAAAATTAGCCGTCATCTGAGGCGGTACAGCTTGAAACCCAGGCGGCATATCTTCCAGCGTCAGCGTCACCTTTGACGATGTTTGGGGTTCAGGTGTCATCTGGGGTTGAGGTGTCATCTGGGGTTCAGGTGTCATCTGGGGTTCAGGTGTCACCTGGGGGCTGGCTGATGGCGAGGTTTGGGCAATAATGGGGGAGACTCTGGTTGCGATCGCTTCTTTTACAGAACCACCAGCGTAGATTGCACCAGTCAACAAACACAAAATCAAACTTAAACTTTTCTTCATTTTACGGTATAATTCGGGGTCGCTATTTTATGATAGCCAGCAGCATCACGCCAAGCAGGGTAAAATATTGGCGATCGCCAGCGAGCAACTTGGCAGCAATTTCCATCACTTGCGCTTGTTGCTGGCATTTTCAACCCCAAATCCGCGCAATTCTACAACACTGAACCCATAGGCGTATTCCATAGTCCAGGTTGATTTGCTCTTGACTAGGGTATCCAACGGTTGTATTGACGAGGGTAGCGTCGGCAATTGTTTCCAAATTCCCTATCCCTGTGGGATATACAAACAAAAACCTCCCAGTGCGGACGTTTTTGTTTGATCCTATCTTGCACAAGCGCCTTGAAATAAATTTCATGCTGTAGTAGCACAGCATTAGACAACCTTTTGATCTAGATCGCGCATTTGGGGCGGGTAATACCTGCCCAATTCGTGGAACCAGGAAATATCTCGTTAAAGTGGGTTCCTGCCGCTACAAAACCCGTTTTAACAAGTTAAAATTTTTATTTCTTCGCAATTTCAGTCAGTTTTAACTGACTTAAGCTATTAGCCCGGAAATTTATTTCCGGGCGGGTGTTTCCAATTAGCTGAGGCAATAATTACAGCACGATAGACGTGCTGTAAAATTATTAACCTCAAACCGCAGGCAAACTTTTAATCGCCTTTAAACTTTTGGCGCATTGTTGCCCAATACTTGATTTTTCAGCCCTTTTAGCTCTTCCGACAATTCTTTGCGAGTCGAAGCACGGAGTAAATACCGATACACAAACCAACCAGCATACCCCATACCCACGAGTTCAAAGAAAGGCGACAGCAAAGGAATATCGTTCAGCGCATCCAGCACTGCCAGGGTTACCTTGACGGTGACAAAGGCAGCTACAATCAAGCCAACCGTCAGCAGGGGTTTTTGGTACTCGCCAAAAAAATCACCCAAGTAATCGGGCAGCTTAGACAGATACGAAAGAACCAGATCCACATATTCCTGGAACTGACTCTCAGACTCACTGGTAGGAGGAACTGTCGCTAAGGGAGCATTGTCTGCCGTTTCCACGGTGACTTCTACTTTCGGCGTTTCAGGTTGTGGTGGTTTGGGTTGTTTAGCTTCCATGTTGATATCTCCAATTATGATAACGTTGCTTATGTTATCTAGGCAGCGCCCCTCTTTGCACCAAAACCTTAGCAGATTTACACGATTTTTGTTCTTGAGGGCACATTTTTGACCTTAGACGGCAGTTATGTCAATTGTTTCGGGCGCGATATGCCAGAGGCAGGCTGGGCGAACGCGCTATTATCCTAGTGAACGACAATTGCCACAGCTAGTGCCTCTATCTGTGGAATTACTGGGTTTGGAGCCAGCGAGAGCATCGGAGAGAGTAGGACAATGGCAGAATGGGACAATAGGGGTGTCTGGCGCAGTTGTGCGATCGCACTCGGTAGCAATCTCGGTGATTCCCTTACTACCCTTGAGAACGCCCTGAAAACCCTTGCCCAAACTCCAGGGATTGTTCTACAAGCTGTCTCCAGTTGGTATCTTACCAAGGCCGTAGGGCCGCCACAGCCGGATTATCTCAATGGTTGTGCCTTGTTAGGGGTTCAAATGAGTCCAGAGGCGTTATTGGAGACGCTGCTGGCAATTGAAGCGAAATTTGGTCGAGTCCGCCGCGAACCTTGGGGGCCAAGAACCTTAGACTTAGATTTGTTGTTATTTGATGACTTAATCTTGGAGACGCAATCCCTCCAGATTCCCCATCCTCGCATGAACGAGCGAGCGTTCGTGCTGGTACCCTTGGCGGAAATTGCCCCAGACTGGGTAGAACCCGTTTCGGGACATGCGATCGCGCAACTCGTCCAAGCGGTAGACTGTTCAGGAGTCCACCGTCTTTGATAGTTTACGCAATGCGTGCGATTTCTCACCCACAACAGGCGAACACCCTTGTAGGGGCAGGTTTTACCAACAACCATCAAAGAAAACAAACTATTTAACTAAACCCGCCCCACCCCCCAATCTAAAATCTAAAATCTGCAATCTGAAATCCACTATGCCACAGGGTAAAGAACCCCCACAACTACTCAAACAACGTCTTTTTTACCTCGGTCGCAAGTTCAATTATCAAGTCACCCGCCTCCGCCTACCCAACGGCGTCGAAGGAGAATGGGAATGCGTCCGTCACCCAGGTGGTGCGCTTGCCGTCCCCGTGACAAAAGAAGGCAAACTGATACTATTGCGGCAGTATCGCTTTGCGGTTGAAGGGCGAATTTTAGAATTTCCCGCCGGAACTCTCGAACCTGGGGAAGATGCGGCAGAAACAATCAAGCGCGAAATTGAAGAAGAAACCGGCTATCGCGCCAAAACCTGGACAAAGCTGGGAGAATTTTTCCTAGCTCCCGGTTATTCCGATGAAATTATTTACGCCTTTCTAGCGCAAGATTTAGAACCCCTAGAAACGCCACCCAATCAAGACGACGACGAAGACATGGAAACAGTTTTGATGACTCCCCAAGAATTAGAACAAGCTATTCACGATGGTGAACCAATCGACGCCAAATCAATCTCCAGTTTTTTCCTAGCCCGTCCATTTCTGCAATAACTATAATGGCTAAATGCTAAATAGCTACAGGACTTAGGCACGACAAGCCTATCACCAAAGTTTCTTGCTGCGAGAGCTTCGCGAAGGGAGGCATATCTCTAGTTGCCTTTCCCGACGATTTTTCAGAGAAACCCGGAATATGCGCCTAACTCCTGAGCTAATCAAAACCTACCTACAATTAGCCATTAGCAATTAGCCATTAGCAATTAGCCATTACCCATTACCCATGTCCGATCTAATTTTATTTTGGCATCGTCGCGATTTACGCATTTCTGACAATATCGGATTGGCTGCTGCCAGGCAACAAAGTCCAAAAGTAGCCGGTGTTTTTTGCCTAGATCCGCATATTTTGCAGCGGGATGATGTAGCACCAGCCAGGGCGAAATACATGATAGGCTGCTTGCAGGAACTCCAGCAAAGATATGCCGAAGCAGGTAGCCAATTATTTATTTTGCAAGATGACCCCAAGCAAGGGATACCTCGACTGGCGGCGGCTTTGAATGCGAAGGCGGTATTTTGGAATTGGGATGTAGAGCCTTATGCTAAGGATCGCGATCGCATTATCGCAGACGCCCTCAAACAAAAAGGCATCGCCGTCCAAAATTTCTGGGATCAGTTATTGCATTCCCCCGCAGAAATCCGCACGGGTTCAAAACAATCTTACACCGTTTACAGCCCTTTTTGGAAAAACTGGAGCGGCAAACCAAAAGCCACCCCAGTAGAGATATTTCAAAATGGAATAAGTTTAACCGAAATCGAAAAAGAAGCCGCGCGTCAAGCGGGTGCAAAAGAATTGCCATCAGCTAAAGCTTTGGGATTTATATGGGATAAAGAACTGTTATTAGCACCCGGAGAAGCGGCAGCAAAAGCCAGATTAGAAGAATTCGGCAAATCAGCTATTTTTGAGTATAAAGAACGGCGCAATTTTCCATCTGTTGATGGCACATCCAGATTAAGTGCAGCTTTAAAATTTGGCGCAATTGGTATCCGTACTGTTTGGGCGGCAACGCTTGCTGCAATCGAACAAACTCGCAGCGAGTCAGGGCAAGCAAGTATCCAAACTTGGCAACAAGAACTCGCGTGGCGAGAATTTTACCAACACGCAATGTATTGGTTTCCAGAATTAGCAGAAGGTGCGTTTAGAGAAGTATTCAAAGACTTTCCTTACGACAACAACCCAGAACATTTTCAAGCATGGTGTGAAGGCAAAACTGGCTATCCAATTGTAGATGCAGCGATGCGACAAATGAATGAAATCGGCTGGATGCACAACCGCTGCCGCATGATAGTCGCCAATTTTCTCACAAAAGACTTATTAATAGACTTCCGGCTGGGAGAAAAATATTTCACGCAGAAGTTATATGATTGGGATCTTTCTGCTAACAATGGTGGCTGGCAGTGGAGTGCATCGAGTGGAATGGACCCAAAACCAGTGCGAATTTTCAACCCAGCATCTCAAACGGAAAAATTCGATCCAAAAGCAGAATATATCCGGCAATGGATACCAGAGTTGCGGTTAGTAGATACACAATCCCTCATCACAGGTAAAATTCCACCTTTAGAACGGGAAGCACTTGGCTATCCTCAACCGATTGTGGATCACAGCAAACGGCAACGCGAGTTCAAACAGCGCTACAGTCAGCAAAAAGCAGGTTAGTAGGGTCGGGTTTAAAGCAAGATATTGTATTCTTACATACAAGCGTGCGTTTCGTTCTGGAGAAACCCAGAAATGGGAGGATTCCAGGCTCTAACAAGGTAACCCAAATAGGGTTGAGTTCGCACTTCAATCCCTTGTTAGATGACAACTTGTTCATCTTATGGGTGAGAGGTTTCCTCAAGTCCCATCCCGCTGGTGCTGCGGTGAAAGTATTACCCCCAGGTTCGCGACTAGCCATGTGCGATGTGAAAGTCGTACATCAACGTGTTAAACACGTTAAGAATGAGGAGCCGCCTCCTCCGGGGATTTCTCTCTCCCCGTCCCCATGTAAAAAGAGTCAGAGACTCTGCCTACGT